>NCDW01000005.1 GCA_002280395.1 Flavobacteriales bacterium 32-35-8 | reverse complement strand
TAAATTACTCGTAAGGTTTAAAACAAAAAAACTACTTTTACACTATTAAAAGAAATATTGATTATGGCAGAACTTATTGAAAAAGTAAAATGTTTGATTATTGGGTCTGGACCTGCAGGTTATACCGCGGCTATTTATGCGGCAAGGGCTAACATGGCTCCAGTTTTATATCAAGGCACACAGCCGGGTGGGCAATTAACCACCACGAATGAAGTTGAGAATTTTCCGGGATATCCAACAGGAGTTACAGGGCCAGAAATGATGATGGAATTACAAAAACAAGCAGAACGTTTTGAAACCGATGTGCGACATGGCTGGATAACCAAAGTTGATTTTTCAGGAGACGTGCATAAAGTTTGGGTGAACGATGAAAAGGAAATACATAGCGATACCATCATTATTGCAACAGGAGCTTCGGCAAAATATTTGGGATTGGAATCCGAGCAAAAATATTTAAAGTTAGGTGGTGGTGTGTCAGCTTGTGCCGTTTGTGATGGCTTCTTTTATAGAAATCAAGAAGTGGTTATTGTTGGGGCAGGCGACTCGGCTTGTGAGGAAGCACATTATCTATCTAAATTATGTAAAAAAGTAACGATGATAGTAAGGCGTGATGAATTTAGAGCTTCTAAAATCATGGCAGACCGTGTTAAGAAAACACCAAATATAGAGATATTGTTCAATACGGAAACCGATGAGGTTTTGGGTGACGGACAAGTAGTTACGGGTGTTCGGGTTGTTAATAATAAAACAAATGAAAAACATGAGATTCCAGCAACAGGATTTTTTGTTGCCATAGGACATAAACCCAATACCGATATTTTTAAGGACTATTTAGAATTAGACGAAACGGGTTATATCATTAACGTTCCTGGAACATCAAAAACCAATGTTGAAGGTGTATTTGTGTCGGGTGATGCAGCAGACCATGTGTATAGACAAGCAATTACGGCAGCAGGTACGGGTTGTATGGCGGCCTTAGATGCTGAACGTTATTTAGCGGCAAAAGATTCTGCTTTTGAGGTTTCTACTTCTACTTATAACTAAGAGAAAAACAAAAGATTATAATAATTTAAAATACCACGATGGTTTGCATCGTGGTATTTTTTTTAATCAAATACAAAATTATAGGTCAAGGCAAATAGTGGACTGTTCATAATCGTTAGTTCATAAGAACCTAAAGGGCTTCCAAGAAAAATATTGGAATTTATATTGCCATTTCTTTGCGTATAATAAACATTATATGAATTTTTCCTAGCATATAGATTGTAAATGGTAAACGTCCAATCGCCTACCCAGCGTTTATTTAATTTCTTGCTATACTTTACTTTCCAAGATAAGTCTAGCCTGTGATAAGTTCTCAGCCGTGCATTGTTGCGTTCTAAGAATATAGGTATATTAATACCCTCTAAATTAAAATAGCCATTAGCTACAGAGTATGGACGACCCGTTTGTGCGGTAAAGTTGAAGCTCCAAGTATTGTATTTATCACTTTCAAGATTTATGGTGCCATTAAAAACGTGAGGCCTATCAAAATCAGAAGGATACCATTGGTTATCATTAATTCTATCACTTAATTTTGAGCTATTTGTTTTTAGAAAACTTCGAGCCCAAGTGTAGTTAAGCCAACCATTCACCTTTCCATTGGGTTTTTTTAAACTGAACTCAACACCATAAGCCTTACCTTGGGCTTGTACAACATCACGCTCTAGAAATTCTTCTAAAAAGAAATTGGCACCCGGTTTGTAAGTCAAATTGTTTTCAACGTTTCTGTAATAACCTTCAACACCAAGTTCCAAATTGTTATCGTCTAAATTTTGATAAACGCCTAGACTGTAGGTGTCACTTTTTTGAGGTTCGATATTGGGGTCGGAGGTTTTCCATCGAGATGTTGGCAATGGTGTAGTAGAGTTATAAATATTTTGCAGATATTGGTTTAGACGGGCATAGCTAGCTTTAACCGAGGTGTTTTCTCCTAATTTTAAATTAGCTCCTAGTCGAGGTTCTATGGCACCATACGATTTAATCTTTTCGCCTTTACCAAATTCGGTAATGTCGATAATTTCTTCCGTCCTTTCATCAAAAGTGGCTTTTGTATAAGGCCCAACAAACGAAAAATTAGTGAATCGCAATCCACCAGACAATGTTATATAATCGGTAGGGCTCCAATTAATATTAGAGTAAGCAGATAATTCATAACTTGTTTCATTATCTAGGTTTACAGGTAGAATACTGTTTCCGCTACCAGGATCCAATTTCCCAGGTTTAATCTTGTACCTGTTGCCTTGTAGGCCTACATAATAATTTAACTCATCATTTACTTTTTTAGAATATTCAGAAAAAAGACTTAGAAAGTTAATTTGCGATTCATATTCAATGACATTGCTATTATCCCTTTCAGGAAATAATGTTTTTGGTGTATATCTACTATATAATAATACAGTTCTTAAATTAGAATTATCATTAAAAGAGTGTGTCCAGTTAAGCGTATTGTTGAAGGTTTTAAAATCGTATTGATTGCTTTCGGCATTGATATTCTCAATTTGAGAAATTAAATCAAGTTGGTAAAAATCCTTACTGAAAAAATTAGTGAATGAAATTTGGTCTTTATCCGTTGGTAAGTAAAGTAACTTTATGGTATGATCGTAAAATCGGGCTTTGGTGTTTTCTAGTCGTTTCGAAGCAATGGGCAATAGAAAATCTGTAAATCCAGCTCTTGTGCCAGCATATAATAAAAGCTTGTCCTTAATTAAGGGTGTTTCCATAGATAACCTGCTAGAAACAAGTCCTATACCTCCACTTAGCTTTAACTTATCAACATAAGGGTTTTTTACCTTAACATCTAATACTGAAGTGATTCTTCCACCATAACGGGCAGGGATATTGGCACGATAGAGATCGCTTGAAGCGATGGCTTCGGGCGTAAACACAGAGAATAAACCAAATAAGTGGGTTGGATTAAATACAGGGGCGTAATCGTATAATAAAAGGTTTTGATCCAATGAGCCACCTCGAACGGACAAGCCGTTACTTACTTCTCCAGCATTGTTAACTCCAGGTAATAGAGTCATGCTTCTCAATAAATCTACTTCACCTACAGCTGCGGGCATTTTATTAAGTTCTTGCGCCGTTATTAGCACGGCTCCCATTTGTGGGGTTTCTAAACGCTCGCTAACACGTTTGGCCCTTAACACAACTTCAGATAATTGTTGTTCTTCTTCCGCTAGTGTTAACCGTAATCTTTTGTCTTGGTCGAGTATAATTTCTCTTTCAACTGTTTCAAAACCAATGAAATACACTTTTATCAAATAAGTGGCTTTTGGTAAATTGATTGAAAATTCTCCATTAGCATCAGTAACACCTCCACATGCACAGGGAGTTATAATGATTTGGGCATTCTCAAAAGGTCTATTGTCAGTTTCATTTAATATTTGAAATGAGAGTGTATTCTCTTGGGCCGAAAGCAACGAAGTTGTGCCAAGTATAATTATTGCTACAAACCAGTTTTGGATTTGGGTAATGGGTATTGGTATTATTCTATCCATCCTTCAGGTTCTGTTGAGGTTCTGTATCTGCTTTCTTCACATGGTGCATATAAATAATGGGGAGTAGGGCCAGAGGGTAGTGGTTCTGGATGAGGTGTTATTTTTTTATCTATGGGACTATCTTCAATCATGGTACGATCTATCATGATGGATTTTGTAGTTGCCGATGAAGCGGAAAACCTTCCCAGAACATATTCGTTGGAATCTTGAGGGTTATACATATTGCCTATAAGTGCTGCAGGCAAAGGTGCATTTAATCCCCCATTATTATCAATCAAGTCCTTGATGGTTCGGTAATACTCATATGCCTTGGGCGTAAGTGAAAATTGTTGTATTTCCACTAAAATTTTTGTTGTTCGGGTTAATAGAACACGAGCTATAGGTAAAGAAGACGTAGTAGTTCCATTAGAGAACTTATCTGAAAAGATGTAAATTTTGTTCCCATAATCTATTTGCCAACAGTCAGAATCACACCAATATGTGTAGTAATCTATAGAGGGATTAGGGATACAGCTATTATTTCTAAAGTTGCCTTCGTAGCAAATTTTACAAATCTCTGCCTTATCGTAGGTTTTAAAACGCCAATAATAATAATTGGTTTGGTTAGCAGGGTCATCAAAAGTAATTGATACTTCATGTCCGGGAACATATTTTTTATAATCTTCATTAAACTCTAATCGCTTATCGTATTTTACGTTGATTTCTTTTATAGGAACCGATGGATTTATGGTCTCAATTTCCGAAAGATATTGGCTTCCATTTGGTAAATTTACCTCTAAAAACCAATTGTCGCCTAATTCTCCCTTAAAATTTGGAGATGGGATGTATTGTGCGTTATCTTCAAATAAAGGTATTTTTTCTTCGGTATTTGCATTTACAAAATAGACATTAGCCCCGCTAACAAAAATATTTCTGTAATATTGAGCGACATCAGATTCCGTTATTGTTACAAAAGAAGACCCTTCGGTAGTTCCAACAAAACCTTCAATATAAATTAAGCCTTCAATAAATTGATAGTCTGGACTAACTGGATTTGTACATGTTATTAACGTAAAAGGGATAAAAAATAAGGCTATTTTTTGAAACAGGTTTGGTTTAGTTGGCATATAAAGAATAAAATCAATTTTTCAAATATAGGAAAATAGAAATGAGGTACTGTACGTAATATCTGTTAAAAAATTAATTTGCCTGTTTAATTTTTTTTTGAAATTGGGTAAAAGTTAAGAATAGGCGTTAATATGAACAAAATATAATTTTTTTAATTGCAATTAATTTTTAATTTTTTAATAAATGTGTTTTCTTTGAACCCAATTTTAAAACGGGATGTGGCGCAGTCCGGTAGCGTACACGGCTGGGGGCCGTGTGGTCGCAGGTTCAAATCCTGTCATCCCGACAAATAGGGTATCAATTGATATCAAAAGAATGGTAATTAAATGAAATTCAGCATTTTAATATTTTGTTTGAATTCATTTGTATCCATTTGAGTACAAATTTAAAGGTGTCCTATTAGGTGTCCTATTTTTAAGAAATAATTTTTTAAATTTGTACCATTAGTATTTAGTTTCATCTTTACAGCGATTTGGCTTTCGTTTAACTGATTTATTCATTAAAAACGAAAGTAATGACATTCCTAAAAACCTTCAATGTCCATTTTTGGCTAAAAAAGACGGTCTTAAAAAAAGACGGAACATTCCCTATTTATGCGAGAATCACGATAGATGGCAAACGTGCCGATCTAAGTACCCAACAAACCACATTAGAACATAGCTGGTGCACAACTGCCCGGCGTATCAAACCTAAATTTTCAGGAGCCAAGGAAGTCAACGATGTCCTTGAAAATATACATTCCAGTTTAGTTCTGTGCCATAAGCAACTATCTAACAGCGGCGTTGTTGTTTCGGCACAAGCGGTTAAATTAAGATATTTGGGAAAGGACAAACCTGTTACTACAATTGATGACCTTATACATTATCATAGGGAGAATAATTTGATCTATTTATCTCCTGGAACGGCCAAAAACTATCCCTCTACAGAAAAATACCTTCATAGGTTTATTTTAAAAGAGTTTAAGTCATCAGATTATTATTTAAAGAACGTCAATTATTCCTTTGTGGCCAGCTTTGAAAGTTACCTGAGAAACTGTACCCCTTTAAGAAAGTCGCAGCCCCTAGGGAATAATGGTATAATGAAACACATGGAACGCTTTCAAAAACTGACGACCTTGGCCTTGAAACATGGCTGGATAAAGGAAAACCCTTTTTCCTTATATCAGTTGAAGTTTGAGGAATTTGATAGTGCATTTTTGGACCAGATAGAAATTGATAGGGTTAAATTGCTCAATTCGAGCAATAGTTCATTAGAAGATACCAAAAACATTTTCATCTTTTCTTGCTACACAGGTTTATGTTACATAGAGGTGAAGAATCTTAATACCAAAAGTATAGTTACAGGAATAGATGGTGAACAATGGATAATGGTTATACGCCAAAAAACAAAAACCCCCGTAAAAGTGCCACTTCTGAATGAGGCAAAAAGAATACTGGAGATTTATGAGGATCATCCATCTGAACTTAATGGCCATCAGCTTTTACCCGTGCTTAGCAGCCAAAAGGTTAATAAGCATTTAAAGAAAATCGCTGGGTTATGTGGTATTGATAAAAAACTGACGTTCCATGTTGCCCGCCATACTTTCGCTACTACAATTACTCTTTTAAACAATGTACCGCTTGTAACGGTATCAAATCTTTTAAGCCATAAAAAAATTTCCACGACCCAGAAGTATGCTCGGGTTATTGAAACAAAGATTAGCAGGGACATGTTGAAGCTTAGGAAGACCTTAAAGGTGATTAATCTACAAAGTGAAAAACGTAAAAAATCAGATAGCACGGGGCATTTGAGAATTGTTTAACGAATTAATATAATTCTACTAGATACCAGTAAGTGGATATGGCGGTCAGTTTGAGCCGCTTTCAGCGGATAAAAGTGAGCATAGCAATAATTTATTGTAAACCCTATTATAGCTTAGTTAAAAGAGTTTTTAAGTGGTTCGAAATTTTCCGTTTTTACTGGTTTACTTTAACCGTTTTTTTGCAATTGGAATACCAAGTTGTATTAATGATTCATTATATCAAATTTCTCTAATTCAGCTATTAAAAGGTTCGACATTTTTTCAGTTTGCACTACTGGTAAAATCAAGCTTTTCAGAAAACTGAAAGGCTTTTTTGTTTTAAGGTGTACCAAAGTGGGTACAGAATCGTGATGTTTTCATAATAATAAATTAATTTGAGGCAAAAAGGATAGTTGCTGTTACTACTTCTAAATATAGAATTAAAAACAAACTATTTAGTTTTTTAATTAGTTAAAGATTTATGAAAGCAAATTATTATTTTTTAAAACCTTTGAAGAACGATAGCAACACAAAGGTAAATAACAGACCTATACCTGAAATAATAAAGGGGTAATAAAAACCACCAGCAATTAGCCAAGTTCCTAAAATTGGTCCTAAAATCTGACCAATACTACCTGTTGAGCTTTGTATCGATATATTTCTACCCATATTTTCTTTTGATGTTAATGAAACTGCTGATAACAAGTTAGGCGTTATCAAAGCACCACCGGCAGCAAAAACAACGATCAATCCATATACCAAGAATTCATTGTTGAAAAATGGAAAGGCAATTAAGGATATACCAGATACTAGTAATCCTAAAGCAATTTGTTTTTTTGTAGATAAAAATTTCTCTCCGTAATTGGCGAAAACAGGCTGTAAAACTGCCATTACAGAACCGCATAACATAAATCCAATACCAACTTGATTACTGTTAAAGCCAAATTCGTCTTTACCATAGATTGAAAATACCGTTTCAAATAAAGTCACAACAAATTGCAGCACAAACGACAAGATTAGTAATACAATAAAATAGTTGCTAAATGTGAATCGCAAAGACATTTTTTGTGGAATAGTCTTATGAACTCGAACGGTATTTTTTAGCCATTTCATTACAATGAATAATACAATCAATCCCAATAGGGCAGCAAATAAAAATGGCACTGAAAATCGGTCCAAATGTAGCAGACCTATTGTATATTTTACATGAATGTCAGTCTGCGACAAAAAACCACCAATGACAGGGCCGAAAATAACCCCAGAACTGATGGCAACACCAGACCAAGCCATTATTTTTGTTCTCCGTTTTTCGGAAGTAATGTCGCTTAAATAGGCGTTGCTAACAGGAATAACTGAAGAAGTGAATATTCCTCCAATAATTCGAGCGATATAGAGCATGGTCAAGGATGTGGCTAGACCAGTAAGTACTTGCATAATTACAAAACCGATTAGTCCACAAATGATAATAGGTTTACGACCGTATTTGTCCGAGAGCTTTCCCCAAATTACTACGAATAGTAACTGAAAAAATGGATAAATGCTCGTGAGCAATCCGATATGAAAGTTGATAAGGTCGGTGTCGAGATTGTCCTTCAACGCCAATCTCTCGGTATAGTAGGGAAGGGTTGGCAATAAAATACCATACCCTAACATTACTACAAATAAACTCAATAAGATTAAAAAAATCCTATTGAGTTTTTCTTTCTTGTTCATTATTTTTTACCAATTTTTCGCTTTAATAATTGAGCATTTATGGCTACAATTATGGTGCTTAAACTCATGAATACAGCTCCTACCGCAGGACCTAAAACAAAGCCCGAAGAATATAGAGCCCCTGCTGCCAATGGAATTGCAACAACGTTATATCCAGTTGCCCAAATAAGGTTCTGGATCATCTTACTGTAAGTCGCCTTGCCAAATAAAATCAAATTGGCAATATCTTGTGGGTTACTGTTTACTAATATAATATCGGCTGTTTCCGCTGCCACATCGGTTCCCGAACCTACGGCAATACCAACGTTTGCCTGTGCCAAAGCGGGTGCATCGTTTACACCATCTCCCGTCATTGCCACAAATTCCCCTTTGCTTTGCAGTTCTTTTACGATTTCCACTTTTTGGTGGGGCAATACTTCGGCATAATACCCGTCCAAACCGAGTTTATCGCTAACGGCTTTGGCTGTTTTTTCATTATCGCCAGTTGCCATCAAAACTTTGATGTTGTTCTTTTTAAAGATTTTTATGGCTTCGGCAGATTCTGGTCTTATTTCATCCGCAAGTGCTATATATCCTGCTAATTCCCCTTCAATCAAAACAAATACAACAGTTTCTGCTGCATCGCTGTAAGCATCCTCAGGAATAGTAATTTTTTCATCTCTTAAAAAGCCAGGGCTTACTACTTTTATTTGTTTGCCTTCTACATTTGCTTCCACTCCTTTACCAGTAATTGCTTTGAAATTTTCAGGTTTTGGGATACTGACCTTATCTTCTTTTACCTTTTTTATAATTCCTACGGCAATAGGATGTTCCGAGCTTTGTTCCAATGCGCTAGATAAGCGTAATATTTCTTCAGACGAATAAGACTTATTCACAGATTCAATACGGGTAACCCCAAAATCGCCTTTAGTCAATGTTCCTGTTTTGTCGAATAGTAAAGCCGATATTTTACGCGATTCTTCAAAGGCAGTTCTATTACGAATCAATAATCCATTTTGGGCAGATACTGCGGTAGAAATCGCAACTACCAAAGGAATAGCAAGACCAAGGGCGTGTGGACAAGCTATGACCATAACGGTAACCATTCTTTCTAAAGCATAGACAAATGGAAAGCCTAAAATTAACCAAACCGCCAAGGTTCCAAAACCAATGGTCAAAGCGATATAGGTCAACCATTTTGCAGCTCTATCGGAAAGGTTTTGCATTTTGGATTTGGTTTTTTGAGCTTCCTCAACCATCGTAATAACTTTGTTGAGATAACTATCTTTTCCAGTATGCTCTACTTTTACTTTTAGGGTACTATTACCATTTACCGAACCGCCGATGACTTTATCGTCCAATTCTTTTTTAACGGGTTTTGATTCTCCAGTAAGCATCGATTCATTTAAATAACTAGAGCCTTCCACAATAATGCCATCAGCAGGAACTTTCTCTCCTGGCTTTACTAAAATGATATCATCCTTTAAGAGGTCTTCCAGTTTTATATCTTCAATAGTATCACCTTTAACACGATGCGCCTCCGCAGGCATCATACTTACCAGTAGCTGCAATGCCTTTGATGCACCCAAAACACTTTTCATTTCTATCCAATGCCCAACAAGCATAATGGCGATTAGAGTGGCTAGTTCCCAAAAGAAATCCACACCTTTCAAACCAAACACCGTTGCGGAACTATAAAAATAGGCCACACTTATTGCCATGGCGATAAGGGTCATCATTCCAGGGGCTGCCTTTTTTACTTCAGACCAAAATCCCTTTAAAAATGGCCAACCACCATAAAAATATACGACAGATGAAAGTGCAAAAAGCACATAAGGATTTCTGGGAAGTAAAAATTCATATCCAAAAAAATCTTGAATCATTGGGGAGAAGAACAATATTGGAATGGAAAGAACTAGGGTTACCCAAAACCGTTTCCTAAAATCGGCTATCATCATTTTATGATGGTCGTGGCCTGCCATACCCATTGGTATGCTTCCGTGGTCGTGTTTCATCTTTGAATGGTCCATTTTACTGTGATCCATTTTACTGTGGTCCATCTTGCTATGGTCGTCCGATTTTGGGTCTTCCATTTTTGAGTGGTCCATCTTTGAGTGGTCCATCTTTGAGTGGTCCATTTTTGAATGGTCGATGTTATCTTCATTCATTTTAGAATGGTCCATCTTCGAATGTTCCATTTTTTTGTCCTTGTGATTTTTGTTATTGTCCATATAGTTCTATTTAAGTGTTATCGTAATTTTTTCCGCATTGCTTCAGAAATGTTTTCGGCATATACGCCGTAGGCATCCACCAAAAGACCCTTAATTCCGTTTTTTGATGAAATGGCGTATAAAATGCTATTATCATCAGTACTGCTCATACCTTCAAAACGATAGGTTTTGTCTACTTTGAAATCCTCTGGATGAATCTCAATTTCCAGTGAAGCACATTCCAGGCATTCAGGTCTTAAGTTAAAATCATAGGGATATTCTTTTGCCTGTAAATCGTTAATAGCTTCTGATAGTGTATCGTAATTTTTCATTTGTTTTTATTTATAAGTCATTGTAAAATAACTGTTATCTTCTTCGGTAAATTTCTGAAAGGTCAATAAACCGTTTCCATTTAATTTTTCGTAAACATTATAATCGAGTTTCTTAATGCGAATTCCCAAAGCATAGGCCTTAATATTGATTTTTGAAATAATATTTTTTTTGTTACTATCTAATTTTCGGTCGTAAATTTTTATCGTGCTTTTTGAACCGAAAAAATTTAATAAGCCCGAATCAAAACTCATTTCAAGTTCTATATCTTCCAAGTTTTCCAAGTCATACAACTCTTTAAAATTTGCAGAAATGGTATTGATTTCGGTTTCTTTTGATTTTGGGTTTGAAAATGGAAACGCCATTACCATTACACTGGCTTCATCTGGCTTACATCGATAGGTCGTTGTATATTTATCGGTGGATTTTTTGTCTTTGTTATATAATTCTGTGATTACCTCAATTTCAAAATATCCATTTTTCTCCATTGTTTTACCAGCTTCAAAAGTTTGTTTGTTGAGAAATGCACCTTTTTCATCAAAATTCTCCCGAATGACAAATCTTCCTGAAATCTGGCCAATGAGCATTTCAGTTTGTCCATTCATTGTAATATTGAATAAGATGAATAGTAATATGAAGCCTTTTTTTCTCATATATGATGCATCAATTTCGTAACTTCTTTTGCCATTACATCACTTAAATCAATGCCATTTGATGGATGTGGAATAGTATTACAAGTGACTATTTTTTCTACCCCCGAATCCAATAAATCTTGATAGGCATTTCCTGAAAAAACTGCGTGAATACCCACACATATAGGTGGTTTCATTCCTGCTTTTTTCAAATGTTGTACGGTTTCAATCATTGTTCGCGCTGTGGAAATAATATCATCTACCAAAATAGGTGTGGCATCCTTGTATTTGTCCACATCTGGAACAGAGACTTCTACATCACGGTCGCCGTGACGCACTTTTTGCAATACCGTAAATGGTGCTCCCGCTTTTTTAGCAACTTCGGAAACCCATTGTTCACTTTCTGAATCTGGACCTATAAGTACAGGGTTTTCGACATTTTCTTTTATCCAATCTGAAATAGCATCGGCAGCGTGAATTACTTTATTTGGAATATGATACACTTCTCCCAACGAACTAATTCTATGTAAGTGTGGGTCAACCGTGGTAATGCTATCGGCAAAACCTGAAATCAATTTTCCGAAGAAACCAGAAGTTACACCTTCGCCTTCATTAAATACTTTGTCCTGACGCATATATGCGAGATATGGTGCGACTAAACAGGTGCACATTGCTCCCAATGATTTGGCCGTGTGGCTTAAAAAATAAAGGGGCAATAGTTTTTCGTCTGGTTCGTGCAATGTGCATACCAGTACTACACATTTGTCTTTAACATCAGATATTATACGTGTGTAAGATTCCCCATCTGGAAACTTGCGTAAGGTTGCTTTTCCTATTTCTGCATCCATCTTTTTTGCCAAAAGCTCTGTGAGTTCTTCATTTCCGGGAAGGCTGAATAATATTGTTTTCATAGTTTTTAAATTATGGTTATGATGTCGTCGTGGTTATTTTTATATTCCAAAGCATAATTAAGTTCGCCTTGAGATTCTGCATATATTGTATATAACAATTGGTCTATTTTAATTTTTTCGTCTAAATGGACATTTAAAAGAATCCCTGCCGACTTTGAGTTTGGTGCCCCCGAAAGCTTGGCGAGTTTTGCAATCTTTCGGTTATCAATTCTTTTTAAAACTCCTAACTTTTCGGCTTTAATTTCGATTTTATAAGGTGCTAAAACAGGTTTTGAAAAGCGACCTTGTGCTTTGCAAATGGCCACAAATTTTTCATAAGCTTTTCCAGATTTGAGAAGTTGATTTGCGGTTACTAATCCTTTCCCTTTTTCTACTTTACCAGAAAGCTCTATTAGTTCAGCGGCTAAAAGCAATGCTCTTTCTGTTAGGTCTTTGGGTGCATCTGCTTCATTTTTCAAAACTTTTAAAATATCAATGGCTTCTAAAGTGGGGCCGATACCCCTTCCGACAGGCTGTGTACCATCTGTTATAACAACTTTTACATTCAGCCCAACAGCCGTTCCAACGGTTTCCATACGGATTTTTAGTTTTTGAGCCATTTCTGTACTACGTACCTTGGCGGTTTCACCCACGGGAATATCAATGACGACGTGCGTTGAACCTGCCGCAGCTTTTTTTGAAAGTACCGAAGCAATGAGCTGTCCTTCGCTATCAATATCCAAGGCTTTTTCAATTTTAATAAGAATATCGTCCGCAGGACTCAATTGCGCTGTACCGCCCCAAACAATGCAGCCTCCTTCTTTTTCAACCACGGTTTTTATTTCTTCTAATGAAAGGGTAACATTGGTCATTACTTCCATAGTATCAGCTGTGCCTGCTGGCGAAGTGATAGCTCTCGATGATGTTTTTGGCATCGTAAGCCCGTAAGCAGCCACAATGGCAACCACTAATGGTGTGGTTCTATTGCCAGGTAATCCGCCAATGCAATGCTTATCGACTACGATTTCTTTGTTCCAATCCAACAGCTTTCCAGAAGCTATCATGGCTTTGGTAAGGTCGGATATCTCATCAATATCCATTCGGTCGCCTGCACAGGCTGTTATAAATGCCGAAAGGTGGATATTGGAATAATCGCCTTCCACGATATCGGTTATAATCTCGTTATAAGCTTTATAATCCAGTTTTTGATTGTAGATTTTGGCCCTAACGTGGCTTAACGATTCAATAGGCTCCAAATGGGAAACATACAGCGTGTCATTTTGAGAAACATTGAGTTTTTTCGCAGCAGCATCCGATAGTCCGATTTCATTTGGCAACAGAATATCTGAATTTAAAACATTAAGACTTGCTACAATTGAATGGGTTGCCTTTGATATCCTTATTCTTGTGAGTGCTTCAAAACCTTCGGAAATACATACGTGACAATCTTCACGCATATACACCACGTTTTCGTTCTGGGTATAAATGCCGAGATGTTTATATTTTAGAATGTTTGAGTGTTGTTCCATACTATTTCAATTTTTAAGTTTTTTAAACCTATTCTATTTCTTCAATATTATAGAGCTGTGGGATTTCTGCATCCCACCCATAGGTTTCCTTTATTCCTTTTTGAAGTGCTTCGGCACCTTCTTTTTCTCCGTGCACAATAAAAATTCGGGCTGGTTTATTTTTTATTTTGCTCATCCAGTCTATAAGTTCAGCGTGGTCTGCGTGTGCCGAGAGGCCTTGAATTTCGGCTACTTCCATTTGAAAGGATACCGTTTTCCCATACACTTTTAATTCTTTTTCGCCTTCCAATAATTTTCTGCCACGAGTGCCTTCAGCTTGATAGCCTACAAAAAGCAAGGTGTTATTTGGGTTTTGCGCTTGGGTTTCGAGATAGTTGAGCATTCTTCCACCTGTAAGCATTCCACTTCCCGCAATCACGATTTTTGGTTTGTTGTCTGTTCTTAATTCCATTGTTTCACGATAACTGCTTACGACCGTAAAGTGAGAACACATTTCATCACATTCATTGTCCTCCAATCTGTGCCAATCCCTTGTACGATGAAACAATTCCAATACACTCGCACCCATTGGACTATCCATTATCATTTGTAATTTTGGGATTTTCTTTTCTTTCAATAATTTCCAAAAAATCAGCAT
The DNA here is from genome assembly GCA_002280395.1 of Flavobacteriales bacterium 32-35-8. Classification (GTDB taxonomy): domain Bacteria; phylum Bacteroidota; class Bacteroidia; order Flavobacteriales; family Flavobacteriaceae; genus Confluentibacter. Next base: position 6,615 of record NCDW01000005.1, on the reverse strand, counting down.
CATCAATTGCGCACGTTCTACGGAAAAACTTGGTACAAATAGACTGCCCCCTCTATTAATGGTGTCGTTGACCAATTTTTCAATCTGCGGAAGTGCTTCCACTTCGTCAGGATGAAGCCTTCCACCATAAGTAGATTCTATAAAAAGTACATCCGCTTTTTTTGGTTTTAGGGGTGGATAGAGCAATAAATCATTGGTTCTTCCAATATCACCCGAAAAAACAAAACGTTTTCCGTTTACATCCAATTCGATGTAGGTAGCACCTAGAATATGTCCGTTGTATTGGAAGCGAGCTCTAATACCGTCAAATAATGAAATCCATTGTGATTGTGGAATTCCTTTAAAGTGCGGAATGGTTTTTTCCACATCCTTTAAATCGTAAAGCGGTTCTGCAGGACTGTGTTTTGAATAGCCTTCCTTATTGGCACGTTCAGCTTCTTGCTCCTGTATTTTTCCGCTATCGTTCAAAATAATTTTAGCGATATCCAACGTGGGATTGGTGCCATAGATAGGTCCATTAAATCCTTGTTTTACCAATCGCGGTAGATAACCAGTATGGTCTAAATGACCGTGGGTGAGCAATACCATATCAATTTCTGAAACTTCCACGGGTGGATATTCCCAGTTTTTAAGGCGTAATTCCTTTAACCCTTGAAAAAGTCCGCAGTCTATCAATATTTTTTTTTCTCCTGTGTCCACTAAATATTTTGAGCCTGTAACTGTACCTGCTGCTCCCAAAAAGTGAATGTTAATTTTATTATTTTTCATTTTTATGTTATTTATTAATTTCCACCACAACAAGAAGGCGTGTTTCCTTTGTCTTGGTTCGATTTGCTCAATTCCGCTATTTCATTATATAAATTGCGGGAATCCTCTTTTATAAAAAGGGCCAACTTTTTTATGGATTTAGGCTCAAAATTTACCATCCCCAATAATATTTCAAGGGCTTCTTCGAGAAGTTTTGGGTCATCTTCCAAGGCTTGGTAAAATGATTCTAGGTTGATGTTGCTTTTTTGTTTCAATTTTTCAGTTTTCATCTGTTTTGTATTTAAAATGAATAATTGTTTATTTTATGATTTCACCTTTTAATGTGTGGTGCATAATTCTTCTGAATCTTCGAGAATTTTTTTATGTCTTGCTTTTGGTATTCCTATTTTCTCTAATAAACCTGGGTTTTCGTGAAGCTCTTTGCAAAGCACAATGCCTTCATCCAGTAACTTTGTTTTTTCAACTTTTGTGAGTGTTGTTAAAGCGGTTAACGGGTGTAGCCCGGACTTGTCTATTCTATCTTTTAAACCATTTCCCCTTGGGTAATCCCAACTTGTCAATAATAATCCAACACATTTTCCATATTGTATGGCATCGGTGGTTAATCGTGTATTGGTATATACACCTCCTTTATGAAGTTTAGCCTCGTGGCCTTTTAATTGTACCCATTGTTTTTCTACATCCAAAAATCTTGAATGGATATATAAGGGAATTTTTACATTACAAACCCTACCTTGATCGCTATGGTATTTGCACTCTATCATATAATGGGTGTTATCCTTTTGCGCTATCACATCTACTTCGTGTTGCACACAATTACCTTTTACAATTACACCAACCTTTGTTACATACCCTTCGTGCGCCAATAGCTTCCCTACCAATTTTTCAAAAGGAAAACCGGACGGTCCCAATTCCATCAAGGCTTTTTTGAGTTTGTATTTTGATGCACTTACCCTAGATTTACCCTTTAGCATTTTAAATGCCATTTGGTATATTTTTTTTGTAGTAATCCCATCGTAAATTACAGATTCAATTTGGGTTACTATTTGTTGAATTATATCCTCACTTGCTTGGGCACGTCGCAACGAATCTCTGAGTTTGTCAACATTGAAAGGAACAATATCTCCCGAGTGTTTTATTATGTTTATTGAGTTACCCATTGCTTAAATATGTATAGTCATTACAGGTAGAGTAGAATGATTGGTAACACCTTCAGCAATGCTTTTTGAAAATAGACTCAAAAATCCTGTTTTGCCATGAGTACTCATTGAAATCAAATCTGCCGATTGGTGATTTAAAAATGTATTTATACCTTCCTCTACCGAGGTCTCATTATGAACGCTCATTGAAAACTTATTTAGGTTGGGAAACTTTTTAAGAAATTCCTTAACTGGGTTTAATCCAAGCTCTATACTATTAAAGTCAGTTTCAGTATTTATTCGTAATAAATGGATTTTAGCATCGCACTTTTGAGCTATGGAAACCACTACTTGAAACGGATGACTAACATCTTCTTCAAAAGCAGAAACAAATAGAATATCCTTAAATGGAAAAGTTACTTCCTCGTCCTTTACCACGATAATTGGTACATTAGCTTTTCGTACAATCTTCTCAACGTTACTACCTGTTATCTCCCTTATGCGGTCTTTAGTGCCGCTACTTCCCGTAATGATAAAATCGTGATGAAAGTGACCGGAATGCTCTAAAATATCTTTTTGTCCTGAATCAAACTGAAGAAAGGTTCTAGCCTTAAGCCCTTCGTGTTCTGCCATTCTTTCCAACTCACGCAATTTGGCTTTAGCAATGCCTATTTGTTTTACGGTTTCGGGATACCGCTTTTCCTTTAGTTTATCCAATTTGACCCAATCAACAGGTGTTATCATCAGGTGCAAAAAATGTATTTCGGCATTGTACATTTTTGCCATCTTAATTCCAAGATGTGCTGCTTTGGTAGCGTTTTCAGAGAAATCGGTAGGTACTAATATGTTTTTCATTTTTCTATGCTTTACTATTTAAATTAATTAACAGATACTTTACGCTATTGTAATTTTACCGTCCAGATAAATACTTTGGACAGCATTTATTAATTCAATCCCTTCAGCGAATGGCTTTTGAAATGCTTTTCTGCCCATAATCAACCCAGAACCCCCAGCCCTTTTATTGATTATAGCTGTTGTAACTGCTTCAACCAAATCTGATTCGCCTTTGGAACCGCCGCCTGAATTGATCAACCCTATTTTGCCCATATAGCAATTGGTCACCTGCAATCTGCATAGGTCAATTGGATGGTCTGTGGTAAGCGCTTCATACATTGCATCGTCGTATTTTCCAAATCCTATGTCTTTAAATCCGAAATTGTTGGTCGGTAATTTTTGTTTGATGATATCTGCCTGAAAGGTCACGCCCAAATGATTGGCCTGTCCTGTTAAATCTGCAGCCGAGTGATAATCTTCCGTTTCGGTTTTAAAAGCATCATTACGGGTATAGCACCATAAAATGGTGGCCATTCCCAGATTATGTGCCTCTTCAAAAGCATCGGCAATTTCTTTAATTTGTCTGTTGCTTTCTTTTGAACCAAAATAAATGGTGGCACCCACGGTAACGGCACCCATATCCCATGCTGATAATTCTGTTGATGTATCGACTTCATCCAAAATTGATTTTTTATGGATGACGTGATATTAGTCCTGTTTGATATAAGCCTATTTTAACGTCTCTTTTACCGAACCGCAACTGGGCTTCCTTTGGCCCATATAGGGATTGTTGATTTTTTCGTTCAAGCTTAGCCAATTTGCTCCTTTACCTTCCATGGCCATGGGACAATGGTTCCAATACAGTATTTTCCCGTCTAAACCGATTTCCTTGAAAATTGTGTACAGTTCTCTGGACAGAGTCGCAAAATGTTTTCGTTGTTCGTTAAGATCAGTGGCCCTGGACAATTCTTCCAAGGTTTTTTTCATATGGGTTTCGTTCAAAGCCGTTGCATCATTTAAAAGGTTTATTGCCTCTTCCCGTGCGGATCCATTATTATCTTCGGTTAGGGCATTTGCAATATTCATATACCCGGCCAATATTGCATCCGTGTCCTCCTCTATATTCTTCTCTTTAAAAAAGCAATGTGCGGCACAGGCATGAAGTTTGTAGTTTTTATGTACATAACCCAGGGAATGGCCCTTGGGATCCAAAATTTCACACTTTTCACTATTTCCTTTAACATAAAGTACAAACTCGCCGCCATCGTTATAATATTTACCTCCTTTTTTCGCCTTTCCCATGGAATTTCCTTCTGCATCATATACCTTCCCGTTTTTAATAAATCCGAGTTTCTTTCCCTGGTTATTGTATACAATGTCTTCCTTGCTTATATAGCCTAGTTTTATACCGCGATCGGAAACTTCCCCTTTCGCGTTGATATACAACTGTCGTTTAGTCTTATCACTTGCCTGTGCAAATAAAGATTGTGATGCGAGCAGAATCCCTATCAGGAATACAAGGCTCATAATTATGTGTTTTTTCATTTTTTTTGTTTTTTAAATTTTTATAAGTTTTTTTGATTCTTCAAATTCTTCCTTGGATATTTCGCCTTTTGCAAAACGGTTTTTAAGAATATCCAGTGGGCTGTCCTTCTTTGTTTTTTGAAAAGGGATATCTGCTGGGATAAAGAATATCCAAGCCAAGAGAATAATCCAGATAATCCACCATATAAGGTGCATTCCTCCAAAATGTCCGTCGTAATAGTGCATAATTTTTAATTTTAAGTTATTATTAATTTATTTCTGTGATTGTATAACCATTGAGCCCATCAAGTTGCTTTTGTAATTCGGCAACAGAAAGTGCTTCATTCATTGTGATAAGTGCAGCACCTTTTGGTGCCAAGAAAATCTCTGCTTTTTCTATATTGGGATGTTCTTCCAAAGTCTTTTTTACTCTTGAAACACATCCACCACAACTGATTCCGCTTATTTTAAATTTTTGTTTCATCATTTAGTATTTAATGGTGATGATGTCCTTTGGGCTCATCTTTTGGTTCTGTTTTTGACACTTCTTTACTGCGTTCGTGTTCCCTTTGTCTATTCTGTGAATGATTATGCCCACCGTGGCGATGTGAACCGTGGGGCATAAATAGATGTATTGCGAACATAAAAAGAATAAAAATGAAGAGCGAAGAGCTCCCACCTATGCCAAAAGATGGTGCTAAAAAGATGAACAGTAGTGGTAGCCCACAGCCAATAACCATCCATATCCAGTGATTTTTCATTGTTTTTGATTTTAAAAGTTAAAATTAATGATGCTCGGCATGGTCGGCTTTTCCCCCCATTTTTTCTTTATTATCCATCATTTCCGTTCCATTCATATACATTCCTTTTTCGCCCATCATCTTTGAGCAGGATTCCATACAGTCTTCGCTCATCATCCCTTTTTCGTGCATCATTTTCATCATAGTTCCCATCATTTTGCCGTCATTCATCATTCCGTTCATCATTGAGTGCATCATTGTACTGTCTTTCATCATCATTTTCATTCCGTGCTGGTTGTCGTGCATACTTTTCATAAACTCGGTCATATAGTCGTGATTTCTGGAAATGGCGTTAAAAACTTCTATGCGAGTTTCAGGGTTTTCCATTAATGCTAATGGGTCTGTTTCTTGTTTGCAACTGTTTAAGCTTAAAAGGCCAATTGCGGATAAAATAATTAATAATGTTTTCATAATTTTCTATTTTATTGAGTTAAACATTTTTTTTATAAATCCATTTGCCACAATCCACATGGCTAAAGTTGAAGGAATGGGTAAGCATCTACTACGAGCGTTTCTTCTTCGCTTTTGAGGATTTCAAAATCATTGGCGTAGAGTATTGTTTTTACTGCGTTGAAAGTTTCATCAGTGGTTTTTTTGGGAGCTTCTACCAACAATCTTCCCAATTCTAATGAAAGCACGGTTACTCCTAGTTCCTGTAGTTCTTGCTTAATAACTTTTAAGCAGCGATTACAGACCATATTTTTAATCCAAAATTCTTTGAGTCCTTTCATAATAATCGATGTATTGCTATTGGTCATTATGCCAAATAGTTTGTAATTTTCCTAAGAGTACAAGGTTAATAATGTTGTTGAGAATTGGGTATAACAATATTTAGCCAGAAGCGATGCTTTGGATGTTATTGGAGGATACACAGGTTACCATACTAACCCGCTGTGTAGAAAATCAAATTAAGTAAATCTCGTATAGAATCTGTATGTCCTTGGATGACAAAGGCGGCCTATATTGTTTAAAAGGAACTATATTTTCTTTAAGACCCTCAAATAGATTGAGGTATGTGTAATAGAAGGTGTTAAGAAAAAGTATGTCTTCATACTCAAGTTGGGTTTGAGCCTTTTTTATAGTATCATCACCTGTTTTAACCAAAGTCTGGTTGCTACAACAGTCTTTTTCTTGTAGTGTGGTGCATTGTTTTGTAGTTTCTCTTTTCTTTTGAACCTTCTCTGTGCAGACTTTCGCTTTTCCTAAAAAAGACATATCGACCAATCTATTACAGCAAAAATGTATATCCACCGTAAATGATGAGGTAGAAAACAGTATCATAACTGCTAAAAGAAAGGTCACTATTTTAGTAAAGAAAGATTTCACGTTTTTCATAAAATAAATTATTATTTTACTTTACGCTATAAAAATATTCATTGTGGGTAAACAAAAATATGATATATATCATAATAGATAATTTTCCTCTAAAATCCATATGCAATAGAAAAATTAATTTTAAGGAGGTAGTTTTAAAGGTTATACAAGAATGTGATTTTTATCATATAAAATTAACTCAAAAGAATAATATTTTCCACTATTATCAATATTTA
>NCDW01000225.1 GCA_002280395.1 Flavobacteriales bacterium 32-35-8 | reverse complement strand
TTTTTATTTTTTTGATTGTCATCCCGATATTATTGGGAAAAACACCCTTAACAATGATTCTCGTATGTATTAATACCATTATCAGGGTGTATCATAATCTATACTTATTATCGCTTTTCAAGCAAACGCTGCTGCTTATCTTTTTTAAGTATATCCTTAACTGCCTCAAATAACTTGGACTTTAATGATTGGTAGTCTTTTAAAAATTCACTGACCAAGACAATCAGATTTCTATGTTCTTTTTTATAATCACTCTCCTCTTTTGGCTGATTAATACCATCAATCATTATTTGAAGTTCATTGCCATGAACCTTAATAGCATCAATAAGAGCGTTGTTTCTCTTTTCTGAATGTTTTATAGAGTCAATAATTTTTTGGTATTCAGAGAATTTTTTGGTGTCAATTATTTGAAGGGTATATGTTTTTACTAAATCTTCAAAGAAATGGTGTTCATCTTTTACAAATTCTAATTCAGATAGCCAATCGTGTACTTGTCGATACATATCTTCTGCACTGAACCATTCTACATGTTTTGTTTTAAATTGTGTATTCATGACAGTTTTTTTAACAAGGCAGAAAGCAATCCCTCAATTAACTTTCTGCCTTAATAACATACTCAAAGAATTTCGATTTTCTTTTTAGGCGTGGTTTTGGATTCTTCTTTTTTAAGAAGATTTAATTTTAGAATACCATCGTTGTAACTAGCCTTTACTTTTTTATCGGCATTTACATTTTCAGGTAATTTTAGGGATCTTTTAAAAGAGTTGTAACTAAATTCTTTACGGGTATAGTCATCGTCTTTTTCCTCTTTTTCCATACTTTTTTCTCCACAAACATGAAGTATATCACCATCAATGCTTATATCAAAATCTTTTTTTGAAAATCCAGGGGCTGCAAACTCAATTTCAAAATCCTTGTCATGTTCTTTAACGTTCATTGCTGGCATGAAACTATCTTCATCCAATAAATCGTCGTTAATAAAAGGGTCGTAGTCTAAAAGGCTTCTCAACCCACCATTATTCCATGGGAACAATCTGTTTCTGTTATTAAATTTTACCAGTGTCATAATTTTATGTTATTTTAATTAAACCATGTTATGACATAAATTTACAATACTAAAACGCTGGTGGAAATGATAATTATCAGTCTGATAATCAGATTTAAAAACCCTTAAATTTTATTGTTTTCCATTGTTGTGAAGACATTCCATTATTTGTGATGCTAATTTGTAAGTTTCGATCATCACATTTCTATATGGTAATTTTTTCTACATGAAATAATTTAGGTATGCTAACATTCCAATGGTACACCTCTTTAATTTTCACCCTTAAAGCATCTAAAGCCGATGGTTCTCCATGGATGAGATAAACTTTTTCAGGAATATTTTTGATGCCGCCCATCCAATGAATCAGCTCTTCCTGATCGGCATGGGCAGACAGACTCTCAAGATGTTTTACGGTAGCTTTCACTGGATAGTATTTACCAAACAATTTGATTTCGTGAGCACCATCCAACAATTGCCTTCCACGAGTGCCTTCTGCTTGATAACCGACTATTAAAACCGTGGTAGAGGGGTCGTCAATGAGCTGTTGCAAATAGGTCAATACACGTCCACCTGTAACCATGCCACTTCCCGCAATAACAATTTTAGAGCGTTTGTCGTCTATGGTTTCCCAGGTTTCTTTATACGATTGTACAATGTTTACATGATGGCTCATGGCTGTTATATCGGAACTTGAAAGCTTGTGCCATTTTGCAAAGTGATTAAAAAGCTGTAAAACATTGCTTCCCATGGGGCTATCCATAAAAATAGGAATATTTGGTATTTTGTTCTTTTGATACAGTTTCCAGAGGATGTACATCAACGTCTGAAGGCGCTCGACTGCAAAACTTGGGATGATGACATTGCCTTTTTTGTGAATAGTGTCAATAATTATTTCCGAAAGCACGGCCTCGACATCTTCAGACGGATGAAGCTTATTACCATAAGTACTTTCCAAAAAAAGGAAATCTGCCCATTCGGGTCGTTTAGGGTCATTTAGCAAATAATCATTGGTTCGTCCAATATCTCCAGAAAACACAAAACGTTTGGCATGGATTTCCATTTCTATGAATGTCGCCCCAAGAATATGTCCGTTATATTGAAAACGATACGATATGTGTTCTGATAGATGGATCCATTTATCTTCCATTTCCACTTGAAACATTTGGGTTGTTTTTTCAACATCCTCTAGGGTATAAAATGGCAAGGCAGGATGATGTTTGGTATAATTTTCTTTATTTGCTTTTTCGGCCTCTTCCTCTTGTATTTTTGCGCTGTCTTTTAAAATGATTTCTGCAATAGCCAAAGTTGGCGCCGTACCTATTATTTTACCTTTAAAACCTTGCTTTACCAACCGCGGTAAATACCCAACATGGTCTAAATGCCCATGAGTTAACAACACCAAATCGATAACACTTACATCAATAGGAAGATTACCCCAATTGAGTTCCCGAAGCTCTTTAAGGCCTTGAAACATACCACAATCAATCAAAATATTTTTTTCAGAAGTTTCGATTAGAAATTTTGAGCCCGTAACTACACCAGAAGCTCCTAAAAAAGACACATTTACATAATTATCCATGGCATCAATGTTTACATAGCATGCTTATCTCATTCAGTATTTTTTCTTTTCGGATATCGGATACACCTAAATGATCCAGAAAAAAGACATCATCTATTAAATCCCTACAGAGTACAACATCCCTACTTAATAAAAACTGTTTTTCGCGACTGCTCAATAAGGTTGAAACGGTTATAGGATATAATCCCAATCTATCTATACGATCTCTTAAACCATCATTTTTTGGATAATCCCAGCTCAACAAATACAAGCCAGCACATTTACCATATTGCAACGCATCTTCTGTAAAACGTGTATTTGTAACCACCCAACCTTCATTTAACTTAGTATTGTGGGGTTTAGAATCCCAATGAGCTTTAACATCTTTATAACGTGAAGCAATGTACAAAGGTACTTTAACATTGCAATTTCTTCCTTCTTCACTATGGAATTTACATTCAATTACTGTAGTGGTTCCGTTTTTATGGGCAATTACATCTATTTCATGAGTAACACATGCACCTTGTAAAATTTCACCAACTAGGGTTTCATACCCTGAATATTTTAAAATAGCACTTATAAAGCGTTCAAAAGGATAGCCTGTGGGTCCCAACTCATAAATTGCTTTTTTAAGTTTGTACTTTGATGCTAGGTAACTTCCTTTTTTTTTGAGCAAAGCAAATGCTCGATTATAAATTTCTTTTGTAGAGATACCATTATACAATTCATCCCGTACTTTATCTATAATTTGGTTTATTGTTTGATTGTCTGCGCCAGATTTGCTTAAGGATGAGCGCAACTTATCCAGTGAAAACTTGACCTTTTCACCTGAAGATTTAATGACTTTAAAATTGGTTTCCATATGCCTTAAAATAATCCGATAACGCTAACTAATCAACTATTTAGCTTCAAAGAAATCCTTAACCCAAGCTATTACCTGATTATCGGTCATGCTATCGGCTTTTCTAATACCTTTAATTTTTGCACTAATTGCTTTATAGTTTTCTCCCAGCTCTTTTGCGAATTTCTCATAGGTTTCTGCGGGGCCAAAAATGACTAAGGCATCTGCATTTTTTATCTCTTGCGTTATCTCATTGAAATACAATTTGAGTAATTGTTTTTTTCGTTCTAAATATCTGCTATCCTTGGCTATTTGTTTCGCTCCTCCAATATTTTTATTTGCAGTTATGTTATTAGTATCCATGTTGGAATGGATTGTTTTTACGGTTTCCATATCGTTTTCTATGGTAACGATAAGCGCTTTCTTGCTATCTAACCAAACACCTATATTTTTCATATGGGAAATATCTATTGTTTTTTAATGGTCATATGGTATCGCTTTAATCTTCATTGGTGTTTACGTTTCCAAATCATGGCGATTTCATTTTTACTTGATTTTAGTTTCTTAAATCATGCATCACTAAAATGGGAACTTTAGAATCAAAACTGATTTCTTTTACCAATGGCCGTGTAAAAATACTTCCAAAAAAAGCATGCTTTTTGTTTATAAACGCAACCATATCGCTTTCCCTACT
>NCDW01000224.1 GCA_002280395.1 Flavobacteriales bacterium 32-35-8 | reverse complement strand
ATCTGGAGGTGTGATAATAGCAGCTAAAACCAATACAACTATTAAGGAATATTTTCTGTATTTTATTAAAAATTCTGGTGTTACCAATCCTATTTTTGTTAAAAAGTAGATGACTATAGGGAGCTCAAACACCAATCCCGATGCTAAAACGGACGATCTTACCAGACTTATATAACTGTCTAAATCAAAATCGTTATGGACTTGCGAACTCACTTGATATGAGCCTAAGAAATTAATAGATAATGGGCAAATAATATAATACCCAAAAAGAACGCCTATAAAAAACAGGCCAGAGGCTACCATTATAAACCCACGGGAATGTTTGCGTTCGTTTTCGTGCAACGCAGGACTTATAAATTTCCATAGTTCGTAAAGTACATAAGGAAAAGCCGCGACAAACCCAGCAGTTATAGATACCCAAATGTGTGATGAAAACTGTCCAGACATGGTTCTACTTTGTATCCTAAAAGGTAATTCTTTAAAGCAAAAAGCATCGCTCATGCCAAAACTTTTTGCCATATTGCACAGAACTTCATAAGTAATGAAATCAGCTCTTTTAGGACCTAATAACAAAACATCAAAGATGAATGTTTTTGCGAAAAAAGCTGCTGTAGCCATAACTATAACAGCAATAACTATTCTTATTAAATGCCATCGTAAATCTTCGAGATGGTCTAGAAACGACATCTCGTTTATGTTCTTTTTTGCCATTATATAATTCCTTCTTTTATTAAATCGTGTAAATGTACTACGCCTGCATATTTGCCTTGATTTTCAACAAGTAGTTGGGAAATTCCATAAACTTCCATCACTTCTTTCGCTTCGAGTGCCATGGCCTCTGCTTGTATGCGTTTGGGATTTTTGCTCATAATATCTTTAGCAGTAAGTGCCAAAAAATCATCGGTTTTGCTCAACATACGCCGTAAATCGCCATCAGTTATAATGCCAATTATGGCATCGTTTTCTACTACGGCCGTTACGCCAAGCATTTTTTCCGTCATTTCAATAATAATATCTTTCATGCCAGTATCTTTAAAAACCTTGGGTTTTAAATTCACGGATGATATATCTTCAACCCTTAAATACAATCGTTTGCCCAAAGCACCTCCAGGGTGGTATTTTGCAAAATCGTTACTGGAAAATCCGCGTAGCTCCAATAAACAAATAGCAAGGGCATCACCAATGACCAACTGAGCGGTTGTACTTGTGGTAGGCGCTAAATTGTTGGGGCACGCTTCTTTTTCTACATAAGCATTTAGAACATAATCGGCCTGCTCGCCTAAAAAAGAGTCTTTGCGTCCGGTTATGGCAATTATTTTGTTTTTGGCACTTTTAATCAATGGGATAAGTACTTTAATTTCGGCAGTATTACCACTTTTTGAGATACAAACCACAATATCGTCTTTAAGAATAAGTCCTAAGTCACCATGAATAGCATCTGCAGCATGCATAAAAACTGAAGGGGTCCCTGTAGAGTTAAGTGTCGCCACAATTTTATTGGCTATGATGGCACTTTTGCCAACGCCAGTGATAATAAGACGGCCTTTTGAGTTGTAAATGTGTTCTACAGCTTCAGCAAATTCATCATCAATAAGACTGGAAAGATTCAATATAGCATCTCCTTCCATCTTAATAGTCTGTCTAGCAGTAGTAATAATAGAATTTTTGTTTTTCAAAATTTATTATTTTTTTTGATTGATGCTTTTAAAGATTTTATTATCTTTAATGATAATCAGATTAAGTTTTATATTAATTTTGATTATCGTTACAAAACTAACGAAAAAATGAGGGTTCTCTCAATACACAATTAAATTAATTATTCGATTTGTGTTTTTATTTAAATAAAGTTTTATACCGTTCATGTTAATAACAAAAAGTGATTTGCAAGCTGCATTAAAAAAGTATTTTGGCTTTGGTAAATTTAAGGGTCTTCAAGAAGCCGTTATTGAAAGCATATTGTCAGGGAATAATACATTTGTAATCATGCCTACAGGAGGCGGTAAGTCGCTCTGCTACCAATTGCCGGCATTGATGCAGGAAGGAACAGCTATTATAGTATCTCCCTTAATTGCATTAATGAAAAATCAAGTGGATGCCATAAGAGGTATCTCTAATGAAGAAGGTATTGCACATGTATTGAATTCGTCGCTTAACAAAACCGAAGTAAAGCGCGTAAAAGAGGATATAAAAAATGGCATTACCAAACTGTTGTATGTGGCGCCAGAATCGTTGACCAAAGATGAAAATGTGGATTTTTTACGTTCGGTAAAAGTATCTTTCATGGCGGTTGACGAAGCACATTGTATTAGTGAATGGGGACACGATTTTAGACCAGAATATAGGAATTTAAAGCAAATAATTGGTAGGATAGGAGATGATATTCCAATTATAGGATTAACAGCAACGGCAACGCCAAAAGTTCAGGAAGATGTTTTAAAAAATCTAGGGATCCCTAATGCAAAGACATTTAAAGCATCGTTTAATAGGCCTAATTTGTATTACGAAGTACGCCCAAAAACAAAAAATGTAGATGCCGACATTATACGTTTCATTAAGCAGAATTCAGGAAAATCGGGTATTATATATTGTTTGAGCAGAAAGCGTGTTGAAGAATTATCGCAAGTGCTTCAAGTAAATGGCATTAAAGCTGTTCCTTATCATGCGGGATTGGATGCCAAAACAAGAACTAGCCATCAAGATAAATTTCTAATGGAAGATGTTGATGTGGTGGTGGCAACCATCGCTTTTGGAATGGGCATCGATAAACCCGATGTGCGTTTTGTTATCCATCATGATATTCCAAAAAGTATAGAAAGCTATTACCAAGAAACCGGTAGGGCGGGTCGTGATGGTGGCGAAGGCCATTGTTTGGCGTATTATTCTTATAAAGACATTGAAAAGTTAGAAAAATTCATGTCCGGAAAACCGGTGGCAGAACAAGAAATCGGTCAAGCATTATTACAGGAAGTCGTTGCTTTTGCTGAGACATCCATTTCCAGAAGAAAGTTTATCCTTCATTATTTTGGTGAGGAATTTGATAATGAAACAGGTGAAGGTGGCGATATGGATGATAACGTGCGCCACCCTAAAAAGCAGCACGAAGCTAAAGACGATGCAAAGTTTCTTTTGGAGACTATTGAAAAGACGAATGAAAAATACAAGTCGAAAGACATGGTCAACGTCGTTATAGGTAAAGGAAATGCCCTTATTAAATCGCACAAGACTGATGAACAGCCATTTTTTGGCAAGGGAAGTCATAAAGACAATAAATATTGGATGGCTTTGTTGCGACAATTGTTGGTTGCGGGTTATCTGAAAAAAGACATAGAAACCTATGGTGTTATTAAACTAAATGATAAAGGAAGGGCATTTATTAACAAGCCTGAATCGTTTATGATGACCGAAGATCATGTTTTTGATGGCGAACAAGAAGATGGAAGCATCGTAACTTCGGCAAAAACGGCTGGACAGTCTGCCGATGAGGTGTTAATGGGCATGCTCAAGGATTTACGTAAGAAGAATGCCAAAAAATTAGGTGTGCCACCTTTTGTTATTTTTCAAGACCCTTCGTTAGAAGACATGGCTTTAAAATATCCAATAAACTTAACCGAATTGGCTAATGTGCATGGTGTTGGTGATGGTAAAGCAAAAAAATATGGTAAGGATTTTGTGGAATTGATTGCAAAGTATGTTGAAGAAAATGACATTTTGAGGCCAGATGATTTGGTTGTGAAATCAACAGGGAGCAATTCTGCCAACAAATTATACATCATTCAAAATATAGATAGAAAATTACCGCTTGACGATATAGCGTCTTCTAAAGGCATGTCCATGCAAGAATTCATTAAGGAAATGGAAGCGATTGTGTATTCTGGCACTAAACTGAACATCAATTATTGGATTGATGATATTTTAGATGAAGACCAACAAGAAGAAATTCATGAGTATTTTATGGAATCACAATCAGATGCCATTGATGTTGCCATTAAGGAATTTGATGGTGAATATGATGATGACGAACTTCGCCTATATAGAATTAAGTTTATAAGTGAAGTGGCTAATTAGTTTAAGTTAAAAGTTAAAAGTTAAAAGTTAAAAGTTAAAAGTTTTTCATTTTAAACTTCCGTCTTCCATCTTTGGTATTCGGTCTTTACTCTTAT
>NCDW01000223.1 GCA_002280395.1 Flavobacteriales bacterium 32-35-8 | reverse complement strand
TTTTCATTATAAACACCTTTAGATGCTTTATTGGTTTCAATGATGTATTGAAAGGCGAAGAAAAGTCCTGCGATATGTAATAACCTATCTATCATCAAAATACTCCAATTGTAAACATAATAATGCACTACGTAATTTAGAACATCTGAAAAAGCAAAACAAATAGCCATGATTAAAAAAAGAATGGATGCTTTTGTTTGTTTGCCAAGATATACTGCAAATGAAATAAATACCAAAAGTATTAACGCCATACTCTTAGTCCCAAACAACACCATTTCCATACCATCTGTTATTAAAGCGTTCAGCATACTGCATAATGTGTACAAAAAATAACCATTAATTAATAAAATACCTAGCAAATAAAAACCAACCACCTTATCGATATCCGTAAGTTTGAATTTGGAAACACTCAGTACAATTAAACCTATATAACTAAACAAGTACATAGTGTTTGAGCTCGTTGTCCCTGAATCATTTGCTAAAAATAATCCAGAAGCGTCTCCAAAAAATGAGAACACCAAAAAAGCAATAAACAACAAATTCACTATTCTATTTTTAATAGAAAAGACTATCAAAAAAAAGGGAATAAATAGTGCCTTAGAAACATTTAAAAATAACGGACTTTCACTGTAAGCCGCAAGAACATTTAAAGTTATCAACAACGATAGGGCGATAAAAAACATGGCGTCATGGCCAATTTTGAATGTAGTGTTCATGGTATTTATAATAAGTAGGGCTACAAATATAATCAATTACATCGAAAAAAAATGACACTTCATCGATTATATTGTTAAATTTTGATGTTGCTTTTGCTAATCGTTTTGCAAAATGATATGTAGATATATAAATCACGCAAACATTTCAAATTAATCTTTAACCTATTAAATACCACAAAAGGCGCTTACTTTTTATCCTAATAATTATTGTTAGAATGATTTAAATCCAAACCTCACATTATCAATTTACAGCTCAATTGGATAGTGTTTATGTTTTCACTAAAATTGAATTATATACAAAAGGAAAGATTGCTATTGAAATTTTGAATGCACAGCTATATCATTTAATTATGATAAACCATTTAGTTTGGTGCTTACTGAGCCATTGAGATGAATACTGACAGGTGTATGTTATTTGTCACAACCATCATAACTTTTAATTGTCCTTAACCAACCCTTTATTAGCATAAAAATCATCCTTGTAGGATAAAGGAATTAATCAACCAGCATGTTAATTCGCGCTTCGTTATCCAATTTGGACTGTTGATAAAAGAAATAAAAAGCTAATAGTGCTAATGATACGGCTATAAAATTAAGTAAGTTTTGCTTTGTAACGTATAGGTAGGCCACACTTATCACTTCAGAAAACACAATGCAAAGAGATCCTACAAACAAATACAAAGATTTTTTATTATCTCTATAAAAATAATTCAAAAGTGAGCTGGTCAACAGCAAAAGCATAACAATATTGTATACCAGTTCAATAAAATATTCATAGCTCAATTCAACATGAGGTCCTATAATAACCTGCAAAACATAAACAATATAAACATTTAAAGCAGTCAATACAATTAAATGTATTTTGAAATTTTTAAGCACGTGAGTTAAACTAATTGATTTACAAATTTCAATGAATAGCATTAAATACGCAAGAATGTACAATGAGTTACCTAAAAAATAATCAACACTATAACTTAATTTATCTGAAATTATAGCCAAAAGCTCTGACAAAGAGTAAAGAATTAAAAACAATATAAAGAACAAGGACTTTTCTTTAACGGATACAAAATATGTTAAAGCAACAAAAGGGAACAATAATGATCTTAAATTGAAAGCTATTAACTCATAACCATTGAATTGAAAAATTGCAAAAAGTGCATAAATTAATAAAACCAAACCAACCAAGATTTTAGACTTATTCATGAGAGACATTAAATTGATACTTAGCAAACATACAACAATAATACTATTAAACGATAAAAAAATACATTTTATCGATATAATTACAAATTATTTAATTTTATGTAAGAATTCGTATTCATTTATTAATAAAACATTTAAATCTTCAGCTTTTTTCTTTTTGCTTGGCCCCATATTATCTCCAGCAACAATAAAACTGGTTTTGGAAGAAATAGAGCTACTTACTTTTCCACCGTTATCTTCTATAAGCTTTTTGAGCTCGTCTCTGGACAATGTTTCAAAAACTCCTGAGATGACGATACTCTGTCCCTCAAGTTTATTGGTCTGACCAATAAGTTGTTCAGCAGACATTTCCAATTGGACACCAAATTGCCTTAACCGTTTAATTATAAATTCGTTTTTTTCAGAATTAAAAAATTCCACAACGCTCTGGGCTATCTTAATTCCTATTTCATCCACATTTACCAAATCATCTAAAGAAGCGTTGGCTATAGCATCAATGGATTTATAATGTTTTGCTAATTTTTTGGCCACCGTTTCCCCAACATAGCGAATACCTAAAGCAAACATAACCCTTTCAAATGGAATACTTTTAGATTGCTCAATGCCTGAAATTAAATTATCGGCACTCTTTTCGGCCATTCTTTCGAGGGGGATAATTTGCTCTTTGGTTAATTCATATAAATCCGAATAATTATCAATCAAGCCTGCATTAACAAGAAGCGCCACGGTTTCGCCGCCTAACCCTTCAATATCCATCGCTTTTCTAGAAATATAATGTTGAATCCTTCCAATAATTTGAGGTTTACAACCATTATAATTCGGACAATAATGTTGTGCTTCGCCTTCTTGTCTGACTAACGGCGTTTCGCATTCAGGACAAACCGTAATATATTCAGTTGGTATTGAATTTAATGGACGCCGACTTAAATCTACCGCGATAATCTTCGGAATGATTTCACCACCTTTTTCAACATAAACCTCATCACCGACCCTAATATCCAATTTTTCTATTTGATCGGCATTATGCAAAGAAGCTCTTTTTACAATGGTTCCGGCTAATTCCACAGGTTGTAAATTAGCAACTGGCGTAATGGCTCCTGTTCGACCTACCTGATATGAAATACTATTTAATCTTGTTGAAACTTGTTCCGCTTTAAATTTATAGGCGATTGCCCAACGCGGTGACTTGGCGGTATAGCCCAATTCTTCTTGTTGGTCCAAACTATTAACCTTAACAACAACACCATCTGTTTCATAAGGTAAATCATGTCGGTGCACATCCCAGTAAGCTATAAACTCCAATACCTCATCTATAGAATACACCAATTTTGAAGCTACGGGTACTTTAAAGCCCCATTCCCTTGCTTTTTGCAGGCCCTCAAAATGTGAACGAATCCCCAAATGATTCCCTATCAATCCGTAAAGTAAACAGTCTAAAGGGCGCTTTGCCACTTCAGCACTATCTTGCAATTTCAAACTTCCTGAAGCGGTATTTCTGGGATTCCTATAAGGCTCTTCACCAATCTCAATCCGTTCTTCATTCATTTTATTGAATCCATCAATGGGCAAAATAATTTCACCACGAATATCAAATTTAGATGGATAATTTCCTTTTAACTTTAACGGAACCGATTTAATGGTTTTTACATTTGCAGTGATATTATCACCTTGAAAACCGTCTCCTCTAGTAATAGCTTTTACTAAAATACCATTTTCATAAGTTAAGCTGATGGAAGCGCCATCATATTTTAATTCGCACACATATTGAATCTCACCATCAATCATTTTTTTTACACGATTTTCCCAATCCAATAAATCTTCTTTGGAATACGAATTATCCAACGAATACATGCGATACTCGTGTGGAATGGTTTCAAAGTTTTTGGTAATATAACCTCCAACGCGTTGTGTTGGTGAATTAATATCAAAAAACTCGGGATGTTGATGTTCAAGAGCTTCGAGTTCCTTCAGTTTTGTGTCGAATTCCAAATCAGATATCGTTGGAGTATCCAATACATAATAATTATAATTATGCTCGTTGAGTTCGTTACGAAGCTTTAATATGTGTTCTTCAATAGTGTTCATTGTACTTTTTGACCTTTAATCATTCTATCTTTTTTAAAGATATCCTGTTTTAATTCAACATTTGCAAAGTTATGGCCTTTTAATAACCGTATCATTTCGGCACCAAGATATTCATTAATTTCAAAAAAAATCAAGCCGTTGTCCCTCAAGTTATTAACAGCGAATTCTGTGATCGCTTTATAAAATTGTAACGGATT
>NCDW01000004.1 GCA_002280395.1 Flavobacteriales bacterium 32-35-8 | reverse complement strand
AAAAGGTGCGTTTTTGCAGAGTTTCCCATTCTTTGGTGCTTAGTTCTTTTCCTGATTTTAGATAGTCGAACGCTTCACAAAGGAAACCCGCACTACCCACGGCACCGTCATAAATTTTATCGCCAATTTGTGGGGCAACCACTTTTACAATGGTTGTAATGAGCGGTCGAGGTGTGTAGTATTCGCCACCGTTTCGCCCTGCGTTGCCCATATTTTTTATTTTGTCTTCATACAGATGGCTCATTTCGTGCTTCTCTGCATGGGTTCTAAAACGTAACTCATCAATGCGATTAATCACTTCACGCAAATTGTAGCCGCTTTGTATGCGGTTTTTCAGTTCGCTAAAAATCTCGCCAATCTTGTATTCAATGGTGTCGGCACTCTCGGCACTTAGCTTAAACTTTTTGAGGTAAGGAAAGAGTTGGTTGTTTACAAAGTCCAATAAATCATCCCCTGTAAGGGCATTGTGATCTATTTTTCCATCCGCTAATTTTGGAGCAGCCCAAACGTTCCATTGGTATTCTTGACTGATAATGGGCGTATAGGTTTTAAAAGTTAGTTCGGCGGTTGTTGCTTTATCTTTTTCCAAGTCGTCCAAATATTTGAGGAACAAAATCCAAGAGGTTTGCTCTACATAATCTAATTCGCTTCCGCAACCTGCGTCTTTGTGGAGTATGTCGTCTATATTTTTAAAAGTCTGCTCAAACATTATTTATGGCTGTTTTTTTATCAATTCGTAAAGTTATCATTCTTGTTTGTGAGTTGGCAAAAAATGGCTCTTTTAATTTTACGAACGGTTGGCATTTTTCAACACTAACCAAACATAGTCTTTTCTTACAATAAAACCAAACACTACCTGATTATTTTAAAATACTGTGTGCTTGGTTTTTAAAAGGTCTTGTGTTTTAAAGCCGTCATTGCGAAGGAGGCACGACTGAAGCAATCTGTTTAATACTAGTTCTACATCATGAGATTGCTTCGTACCTCGCCATGACGGTTTAATCTCAATGACGTTGCTCCACATGGGATTTAGTTTAGTTAGGGTTTTGTTCGTACAAACCCCCATTTTTAAAACATACACCAAAGCCGTACACGAACAAAAGTCTATACATATTTAAGAAACGGCAACTGTTATTTTTATATGTTTATTTAAAACATCTTATAAGTAAGTCCATAACAAGTCCATAATAAGTCTATAACAAATCCATATTAATTATGGACTAATTATTTATTTTGTATGTATTATTTATGTACTTTTATATAATATAACCAAAATTTAGACCAACCCCATTAAAACTTTATATCATGGCTAAACCTCTAAATAATGGCAGCTTAAGTGGTGCCATTGGCAACATAGTATTTGTAAACAAGGGCAACCATACCTATGCACGCAGCAAACCAGCAAACGTAAAACAAACTGCAAGCACCAAAGCGGCGGCAAGTACCTTTGGTTGGGTAAGCCAACAGGATAAAAAATTTAGGTTTGCCTTGGCACAGGCCTACACCGTGATAACCGATAGTTATTATGCGGCAAGGCACCGCGCCAGTATGGCAAAGGCCCTGAACGCTACCCCCACCACTGCTTCCTTAACCGTAAACATGCCACAGGCATTGGAAGGCTTTGAGTTTAACAGCCATGTACCGTGGGGCAAAACGTGCCATTTCTATATAGACTTTACGCAGGGCAACAATAACACCGTAGAGTGCCTAATCCCTGCCCTCACCTTGGGACAGAACATAAAACCGCCCAAGGCGGTGCGTTCTGCCAAACTACAGCTACATGCCTTTATGGTGGACCCCAACAAGCCCAATATCGATTTAATGACCATAAGCAGCCATGAGCTCTCGCTACAGCCCCTAAAAACAGTTCCCGAAGCACTGTGGAGTTTTAATGTTCCTTCTGAAACTGGCTGGCTGGTAGTGCTTGGCACCGTGACCTTTGAGTTTAGACAGGCGCATGTGGACACGAATTTAAGAGGATGTTCTACCTACCTTTTTACTAAGGGCAGGTAAGGACGTGGCGAAGAAGGCACTCAATAAACGTCTTTGTAAGGAGGTACAACAAAGCAATCTGTTTAATTGTAGTTCTACATCATGAGATTGCTTCGTGCCTCGCCATGACGGATAAAAAAATCCCGAGTGATACACTCAGGATTTTCACTAATTCAAATTATTTAAGCGACCTTATTTACCGCTTAGGGTAAAGTCCGGCAAGTTCATTTGTTTACCGCCTTGCAACGCCGATTCATGCGCCAAAATACCAACGCAGGTGATGTTAGCAGATTGTTTGGCATTTGGATACGGTTCTCTTCCTTTTACCAAGGCATCTACAAACTCATGTACTAAATGCGGATGCGACCCACCGTGTCCTGCGCCTTGAGTGAACGACAAGTGCGTGTTGTCATCCGTGTCATACACCCCTTTGGTGGTGAAACGTTGGATTTCCTCTGGTAAATACTTGGCGTAATCTGGCGCTTCTACTTCTTGTGGAATCTCTGGTTCTGGTTTTTTAGCCGTATGCACTACCAAGGGATGTCCTTCAATAAGCGGCCACTCCACCGATTTTTTGGAACCATATACTTCAAAACTTTCTCGGTACTGACGTGCTACATCAAACAGTGAGCGGTACACATGTGCACTGATATCAGAATCTTTAAACTTGATATGGGTACTTTCCACCGCAAAAGGTGAGTTGTATTTTGGAATCAGTTCCTCTCTTATCGTTCCCGAACCAAAGCAAGAGACATACTCTGCTTCCGATCTTGTTAATGCCAATACAGGTCCTACGCAATGGGTCGCATAATGCATCGGTGGCAATCCTGGCCAGTAATTCGGCCAACCGTCCATATCTTGTTGGTGACTTGCTTTTAAATACTGTATTTTACCTAATTCGCCTTTATCATATAGTTCCTTCATAAACAAAAACTCGCGGGCATACACCACGGTTTCCATCATCATATAGGTCAACCCGGTGGACTTAACCAAATCCACAATTTGTTTACACTCTTCAACGGTTGTTGCCATCGGTACGGTACATGCCACATGTTTGCCTGCTTTTAAGGCTTTAATGGATTGCTCACCATGATTGGGAATGGGTGTATTGATATGTACGGCATCAATATTGGGGTCTTTAAGTAATTCGTCATAATCCGTGTAACGCACGTCTATGCCGAATTCGTCACCAATCTCTTTCAGTTTACCTTCGTTACGCTGACAAATAGCGTACATAACCGCATTGGGGTGTTTTTGATAGATGGGGATAAATTCCGCTCCAAATCCTAGACCTACAATGGCTACGTTTATTTTTTTACTCATAACTTTTAATCTATTAGTTTAATATATAATCACTTTAAAAATATAAATAATGTCACATTGAGCGCAGTCGAAATGCTATTGAAAACAATATTCCTAATGTCTTCGACTTTAGTTTATCTTGAGCGAAGACGAAAGGCTCAGACTGACATTTGAATATTAAATTGACTTATTCATCATTCATCATTCATCATTCATCATTAATTATTAATTATTATTCCGCCCATGTTTTTAAAAACTTCAACCCATCTTTTGCAAAATCATCTTGCGTATCGGCTTTAGGTGTCCAAAAACAAACGGCTCCAGCCAATTCCACGTTATCGGTGGTAAAGCTTTCAATGGACACAATACCCTTATAACCAATCGCTTCCAAGCCTCTTTTATAGGCATCCCAAGGCGTTTGTCCGCTACCTGGTGCCCCTCGGTAATTTTCGGAAACTTGTAAATGAATGAGCTTATCACCGACCGATTTAATGGCTTGTTCCACATCGCGTTCTTCAATGCTCATGTGAAAGCTATCTAATATCACATGTGCAGAAGGATGATTGATATCTTTTACCATACGCATCACGTCGGCTGCCGTATTTACCAAATCGGATTCAAAACGGTTTAAAGGTTCTAAGGCAATGTTGAGTCTTCTAGCTCCCGCCATAGCACACACCTTTTGTAGATTGTTTACGGCTAAATCCCATTCCGCTTTACGCTGGTCGGGTTTTAACATACGTGCCTTCCCCACTGCCGAATACATCGGCCCTGCAAAAAAGGACACGCCTAATTCGGCACAGATATCCAAACAGGATTCTATGTATGCCAATCCGTTTTGTTGCACTTGTTTGGATTCGTTGGTTAAATCCCTGGAATTACCAAAAGCACCACAAATAACCGTTTCTAATCCATAATTAGTCAAAGCGGTTTTTACTTTTTTCACATCTATAAGCGCCGGATCCTCTACTGCTATTTCCACCACATCAAACCCTAATTGGGCGATTTTCGGAAAAAGCGTTTCGATGGATTGGGTGGTAAATGGAGATTCCCACAACCATGTACTTGCGCCAAATTTAATATGTAATGCCATTCTGTATCTTCTGTTTTTTTATTCGGTCTGATTTGGTAATGCTACTGCTTTATAGCCTCCTTTGCTTTTGAAATAAAAGATGAGCGCCATGTAACTTATAAACATGAACACGGGAAATATAACAATATACCGCAACGCTTCTTTTTTAGATTGATGCTGAATCTCTGTGATGGTTTCAATCTCCGCTTCTGAAGCATCAGCAAATTTAACCTGATCTAAGGCCCTATAATCTCCAAAAACACTTGTTTTTTCATCCGTTATATAGTTTTCGCTTAAGGCTGTATTTTGTCTTACATCATAGGCTTTAATCCCTTTTTCAATAGAACTGTCTTGTAAAAACCCAATAACGCCTGCACCAATAACGCCTGCAGATATCATACCCAAACCGGCAATTACATTTAACGTCAGCGCACCCCCTTTAGGAAAACGCTCTGCCACCACACCAAGCATGGTAGGCCAGAAAAATGATTTACCAAATCCGTAAATAGTTGCTGCTACCAATATCATGATACCGGCAGATTGCGATAAGAAAAACAAGCCAATGGCTGCCACAAACGAACACACCGCTAATAATCCTAATGGTGATATTCTATGAACGATGGAACCAGCAAATAACCGTAGTACAAACATGATGGCAGATGTATATACCAATATCCATCCCGCTTGAAGGCCTATTTGAGCCATGGCAGGCGTCATTAAATCCGTAATCCAACTATCAGTTCCCAACTCCGTCACCGCAAGAGGAATCATGATTATTAAAAGAATGACGAACAATGGTTGTCCGAAACTCTTGGTATACAATCCGAAAAACAAGGTTATTATCATGGTAATGGCTACGTTAAGCCAAAGCGTCCACCCAAATACCTCACCTAACTGAAACACGACAATAGCAACAATTATTAAAGCTCCAAAGGCACCCACTTCCTGTAGCATTTCCCTGTAAGAGACTCCTGCTTGTACACGCTCGTTTAAAGGGAATTTTCTACGCAACATCATGATGCCATATAATAAGGTTGGTATTAATGTTAACGCAATTTTATATTGCCATGCGACATCGGTTCCCATTAACAAGGCAAGAATACCTCCAAGTACCAATCCGCCTGGCCAACCCGCGTGTAAAATACTTAGCCATTTTGTTTTCTCTTTCGCAAACATAGTCGCTACCACTGGATTTGCCACCGCTTCAACAATACCATTTCCTATAGCACCAATAAACGTAGCCAAATAGAGTGTGCTGTAACCGTCTGCAGTCACCGTTAAAGCAACGGAAGTAACATGACAAACAAATGCAAACCCCAATGAGGTTTTATAGCCTATTTTATCGACTACCAAACTGAAAAGCACAATACTAATGGCGAAAGGCCATAGACCAACACCGGAAATCTCTCCCAATTGGGTCTGGGTAAGATTAAATTCAACACCCCACTCAGGCAACACGATGGCCCGAACAATAAACCCGAAAGCCGTTGTTACAATAGCAATAAAGCAGGTTAGGAACAACAACCTATCGTGCGTAGAATTTGTTTGAGTATCCATAGATTACATATTTAGTTTAGTTAGTTTAGTTTAGTTTACTCGTAAAATACCTTTCATAATACGCCAATGGCCCGGGAAGGTGCATATGTACGGATAATCTCCTTTTACATTTGGTAGTTTGATGGTTATGGTGTAACTACCGCCCGTGTTGATAAGTGGTGTAGAAGCCAATACTTCTGGCATGGCTGGCACATAATTCATTTTCTGTCCGTTAGGATCACTCGCCAATTTATCTGCCGCCGCACCAACAACATTCATAGTACCAGGCTTAAGAAGCAATAAATTGTGCTGCATAAAATCTGGATTGTTAAGTACTATTTGAATGGTTGTCCCTGCCTTAGCTGTTATTAATTCCTTATCATACTTCATGACATCTTTTAGGGTATTCAATGTAATCACTTGGTCTACTTTCCCAACGACTTCGGTGACACCAGATTTATTAAGGATTTCAAGCTTTCCGTTTTCAAGAACAGTGGATCTTGAGAAATAGTTATCTGGATAGTTGGCAACCTTATCAGCACCAAGGCTTCTTTCAAAACCAACTCGAAGTCCTAGATCAAGATTCTTCTTGAATAAGCCCGCTGTTTTAGCAGCACCCACTTCCTTTCCGTTTACAGTCAGTTTCATGGTACCGTCATCCTGTAAACCAGCTGTAAAACTAAATTTATTTGGCAAAGGCTCTGTAGTGGTTACTTTATAAGCTTTTCCGTTTTGGTTTACCACAAAATGTAAATTATTGTCCATAAAATACAGTCCGTAACCGTCCCTACGATTCCCTTGAACCATAATAACACCTGCATAGCCTGCTGGTTCATCGTTTCTTTGTCTTAATTCCACATCACCAGACACAATCCATTCATTATTACCGACTTCTGGAGTCAATGGCACGGCTTGTCTAAACATTCTACGCAATGGAACCACATTTAAACGCGAACCAAACGCTAATTTTTGAGCTAGCGATGCTTCCATTAAAGACGGATTTACGTTCAAGCCTCTTTTTATGAATTCTGCCCTAAAGCCGCGTTCATTTAACTTACTTGAAATCGTTAACGCATATTTCAACCACATATCGGCAAAGTTTTCTTGCTTCTCCGCCATATTTACAAGCGCACGCCCGATGCCATCAGATTCAGGCATTTCTGTAGTTGCTAAAACAGCAGCTAACCGTACTCTAAAATCGGTATCATCAAAAAGCTTAGCGGCAACCATAGCATCAAAAGATTGGGCTGTTTTTGGCAATACTTGTATAGCCGCTCTTCTAACACCGGCTGAAGGATGCGATAAAGCTTTAGTTGCTACTTTTACGGCTTCATTATTAGGGGCATCGAAGGCTCCCAAGCCATGAAGTGTCCACAACGCATGGATGGCAGGCGCGTTGATGCCTATCTCATCAAGCGATTCATTTTGGATTATTTTATATAATTCAGGAAACACAGACGTATCTTTATTCTCCACTAATAATCGTTGTGCATGGGTTCTCCAAAGCATATTATTATTAGAAAGGGCTTTAATAAGACCAGCCTTATCCCCCTTACTTAATGACAGGGTGCTTTTCTTATCGTGACCTTTATAAATAACTCTGTAGATACGTCCTCTAGAACGATCTCTCAACGGATTTACATACGCATTTCCAAAACCATTATAAGCATCAACTCCAGCAGAACCAGCTGAAGGCGTTGGGTTATGTTGAATAATAAAATTATACCAATCTGCTATCCATACGGCACCATCGGGGCCTACTTCAGCTTGAATTGGGCTTGCCCATTCATCGCCACTGGTTAATAAATTCCAACCATCACCATCTTCAATAAATCCAGCACCTTCTTGTTTTAAATTCACTTTATGTACCAATCTACCTGTTGGTTCGGTAACAAATGCTACGCTATTCCAATACGATTTAGGGAATTCCCTAGCCGTGTATAAACTGTGCCCAGCTGCTGCTGTAAAGCCTTCCATGACATCTACTTGACGTAGATTTTTAATAGCATAACGCATATCGTAATGGGAATCTAATTTAAGGATGCCGTTTTCATCCAAACCAGCTTTTTCAAAATAACGTTTAGGCAATCCGAAAAATGCGGAATGGGTATTGTTTGCTGTGGAAATAAACACATCAAATTCTTCTGAGAAGCCGAGTCCCCACGTATTATTGGAGGCATTTCCCAAATGCTCTATATCTCTGGTATTCGGATCAAACTTATACATGGCATTCCCAAAAGACAAAGAATCTGTGCCTCCTTGCTTGGAAACTCCCTCGAATCGAGAGTACCCCACCATACCCCATATATCATTATCCAACCCATATCGTAAGTTGGAAGATTGTGCATGGGTATCGGTTTTTCCCCAACCTGGCAAAATATCTTCCCTTACATCGGCAACATCGTCGCCATTGGTATCTTTTAGGAACAGGAATGACGGTGACTGACTCACAATAATACCACCATTGGAAAACACAAAACTCGTCGGGATATTTAATTTTTCGGCAAAGGTGGTGACTTTGTCTGCTTTACCATCGCCATCGGTATCTTCCAATATTTTGATACGGTCATCACCCAAATCGTCATCTTTTACTTCATTGGGGTAATCGACTGTTTCAATAACCCACAGTCTTCCTTTTTCATCCCAGTTCATGTACATGGGGTTGAAAATCATGGGTTCGGATGCAAATAGTTTTAATTCAAATCCGACTGGCACTTGCATTAAGGACATCGATTCTTCTGGAGTCATAGGCGCTTGAACCCTTGGTGCCGGATCTCTTTTTTCATAATTTGGCACCATACCATCTACATATTTGGCTTCGGCTATGTATACTTTTGCAAGATCTGCTTTAGCCTTTTCTCCCACAGCCCACATTAGGCCATTCTTTACCAAATCCAAAAACCCTTGATTTGTAAAGGTGTTCATGTCATGACCGTAAGCCGTGTAGAAAACACGTCCCTCGCCATAAGGTCTTACCCAGGTGTATGGCTCGTGGTGATCGCCTTCAACACGCTCTGCCAATACTTCAATATTCGGTGACAGTTTATCGTGTACATAAGTTTCGTCCAAGGTTTTAAAAGCAGTAATGCCTTTCATGACCTCGTGATTGGGTTTTAAAATCATATTCTGAATGGTATCATACTTATGACTTTTAAACTGACCACCAATCATTTCGACAACCTCATCGGAATTTCTAAAGCAAAAAGACGCCGAGTGCAAGGCTATCAATCCTTTACCTCCTTTCACATAGTCTAAAAGCGCTTTTTCTTGTGAAGGTGTTATGGTATCATGGTTGCCATACAAAATCAATCCAGCATATTGATCTAGATTTTCTTTATTTAAATCATCCGGATTATCGGTAAAAGAAATATTGATACCACTTCTAAAGTATTCTTTCAAAAGAATACTTGCTAATTTTTGGGAATCGTGATTGGAATTGTTCTTGTGACCTAAAAAAAGAATTTCCATTCGTTTAGGAGTGTCATCTACGGGTTCGTTTGTCTTACTTTTACAGGAGCTTAACAAAATTCCAAAGGACATGACTATGGCTAGTTGAAGCCAAATTTTTTTGTGTGGCATATTAATTAAGTTTAGTTGAGTTTGATATTTTGTTGCCTAAGAATCATACGTCTAGCACTATAAATAGAGGTGCAAAACTTAAACAACACAGCAAAATAGTGTTTTTTTTACACTTATTAATTAATAGCTATTTTTTTTGATTTTTTTTTAACAGTTTGATTTTCAATGTAGCTGATAAAAATAAAAATCCCAAACAAAAGCTTGGGATTAACACATCTAAGTAATACTTTGTAAATGTGACTTTTAGCTTTTATTTTCTAACAACTATTTTTTTTCCACTATACGATATAGACTTAACGTTAGTTGACTTATCAATCCCTACCCCTCTGTTTTCTTTTACAAAAACAATATTAAAGGTTCTATTTTTAAGCATGCCTTCAAATGTTCCTTCGGTTTTACCAATAGTTAGTGTCTGCTTTTCATCATTCCAGTTAAATACAATATTAGAAAAAGCGCCGCTTTCATAATTGTAATTAGTGCCTTCATCTTCATATAAAGTGAACGAGCCATTCGCACCCTCATACACTCTTATTTCTGTAACCCCCGATGGTTTATCTTCGGTACTTTGCATAAAATCGCCCATTGGAACTATAGAACCCGCTTTTACAAAAAGTGGTATTTTAGAAATAGCATCTACCTTCATGGTTTGTCCGCCATCAAACTGTTTGCCTGTCCAGAAATCAATCCACTTAGTATCTTTAGGCAAATACACATCTAATTCAGTAACGCCTTCATCAGTCACTGGAGCGACTAAAAATGAGGGACCAAACATATATTCGTAATTCTGTTTTAAAGCCATGGTATCATTGGCAAAATCCATCACCAGTGGACGCATGATGGTACCATTATTAAAGGTAATATCTGCTGCCTGCGAATAGATATAAGGCATTAAACGGTAACGTAAGTTTAGGTAATTCAAGGCCTCTTTTTCCATTTTTTCACCATAACGCCAAAACTCGGTATTGGTTTGATAGCCATGGACTCTTTGTAAAGGCGCGAATGTTGCAAATTGAAACCACCTCATAAAACGCTCTTGATATTCGGCACTTTCATATTGACCGCCTCCTGGACGGAAAAAGCCACCCGCATCAAATGTCCACCACGGCATCCCGGTAATGGACATGTTCAATCCACCAGCAATCTGTCTTTTTAACGTTTCCCAATCATGACCAACATCTCCACTCCAAACGGCTGTGGAATAGCGTTGCTGACCCGAAAATCCGCTTCTGGTAAGAATGAAAACACGTTCATCAGGCGCATCTTTACGCACGCCATCATAAATGGTTTTTGTTACGTACATAGGGTACACATTCCGAACCACTTCACCGGGCATGGTACCGTTATTAACCATTCTACCTTCAAGGTCATCATTCTCTGGCTCTGTAGCATCTTGCCACCAACCATCAATACCTAATTTTAAAAGTTTATTACTGAAATTCTGCCAGTAAAAATCGGCTGCCTTTTGATCGAAAAAATCAACCCATTGAGTTTCCGGAATGTAGAACCCTTTTTCCGTAAATTCTTTTCCAAGTTCTGATACAGGGTCTATTTTAGACCAAACAGATACCATTAAACGCATATCCATATCGTGCAGTTCCTGTACCATTTTAGCTGGATCGGGATAATTGCTTTCATCAAACTTCATGGCGTTCCAACCGTATTTGCCCCAATATTGCCAATCTTGAACAATCATATCCATAGGCAGTTTGCGCTCCCTAAACTCTCGTGCGTTTTCCAATAACTCATCTTGGGTACTAAAACGTTCACGGCAATGGATGTAGCCCAAAGACCAGATGGGCATTAATGGTGCTTTCCCTGTTAAATTACGGTAACTGGAAATCACGGCATCGGCATTACCAACAAATACCACATAATCCAAAACGTTGGCAACTGGTGAGCGAAACACGGTTTCATCTTCCACTTTTTTGTAATATACAACAGGCTTGTCATTACGCTCACCTGTTACAAGAATTTTATGCTCTCCTGCTTCCAATTCAATAAACTCACTGGTGGTAGGCGGCAACCAGGGATTTCTAAAATCTATGATATCTTTACCATCAATGGCCATTTGCCATCGCCTTGCCATTTTTTGACCGACATCCAATAAAAGGGCATATTTCCCTGATTCCTTAACCGTAAATGTTCCTGCAAATAGTCCTTCCTGCCGTCTTTCACGTCTGGTACCTTCAGTGGTTGTGACATCTACCGAAATCGCCTCACCATCTGTTCCTGCTGGTTTTAATTTAATGACGTTATCTGCTGGATTAAAATCCGTCAATCCGTAATTATGCCAAAGTAAACCGTACCCTTTGCTGGACATAATAAACGGAATGGAGATTTGTGTATTAACCTGCGTTAAGCGTCTTGGTAAGGTGCGAATATTCAAATACCCATCTTGAAACTGACCTGTGCCATATAGATATTCATCTTTAGGAGACTCAAAAGTCTGTTCCACAACATGGGTTGGCTGGCCTTGAACAGTACTGGGGGTAAACACCCTACTGCCTGGTTTTTCAGTTAAAAGAACTTTACCAGCACTGTCTTTATAAGTCAATGCTCCCGTTTTTTTATCTATGACCACTTTCATTTTTGAAGTACTGACTTCTAGCTGCGAATCTGTTTCAGACACATCAAATTTAGGAGTGGCGACCGAAGAAACAAAAACCAATTCATCTTGGTTTATGGTACTGAAATCTTTTGCATATTGAATTCTAACAGCACTATCAGACAAAGGACTCATGTGCATATTTCCATCATCTAGAACAACAATAATTTTATTGGATTGCTTGGTGTAGTTTTTTACCGATTGCCCTAAGCAAAATAGAGGCAATAGCAAGAAAACAAGGCTTCTTTTTAATTTCATTTTTAAGTTTAGTTTAGTTAATTCAAATATAATTATATAAACTTTACGTAGAACGCTCTCAAACTCCGTAATAAAATAATAAATAAATTGCTTTCTAAATTAAACCATAAAATACCTTACTACAATACCATAAACAAAAAATCCCAAGCTTTCGCTCAGGATTTATTATTAATCATTCATTACTAATTGTAAATTATCCCTCTGGATGCATGAAGCGTTGTTTTGCTAACAATTCTTCCTCGGTTTCCACATGGTTATCATCAGGAACGCAACAATCTACAGGGCATACCGCTGCACATTGAGGCTCATCATGAAACCCTTTGCATTCGGTACATTTATCTGGTACAATATAGTAAATCTCATCACTTATAGGTTCTTGGGCATCTTCGGCATCAACCTCCTTGCCATTGGTTAATACCACTTTACCTTTTAAACTGGTACCGTCTTTATAACGCCAATCGTCTGCGCCTTCATATATGGCGGTATTTGGGCACTCGGGTTCACAAGCACCACAGTTTATACATTCGTCTGTTATAATAATTGCCATAGCTTTTATTTTTTAATTATTACTTAATAAACTTAATATAAAAGTAAGTTTAAAAAAGGTCGTTCGTTACATTTTTCTAACTTTGCATGACAAAAATAACGCCAAAACCTTTCATAACCAAACTTAGGATGCATTTACAGCAAAGAATTAACGCTTTTGTAAAATTAGGAGATTTTTTAAGTCAATTTTCTAACGAATCTATCCATATAAAAAATAATGTGGAACATAACGATTTGTTTTTTGATGGCTTTAAACACCAAATAAAATTAGCCGAAGAACACAATGGTTGGTTTACAAAAGAAAACATCTTATTTGCTCTAGAAGGTTGGACTAATTTATTGACCGAAGACAATTTAAATACTTGGCTGAAACCCTACCATATAGAAGGCATCCAACAAAAAAAGGTGGCTATTATTATGGCAGGAAATATTCCACTGGTTGGATTCCATGATTTTTTATCGGTGCTGCTTACGGGGCATCAAGTGGTTGTAAAACAATCATCCAACGACAAACACCTTCTTCCCTTTTTAGCCAAATATTTGGAATATGTGGAACCCCATTTTAAAGGATTGATAACCTTTACCGAAGAAAAACTGGAATACTTTGATGCTGTTATTGCCACAGGAAGCAACAACACCGCACGTTATTTTGAATATTATTTTAAAGACAAACCGTCCATTATTAGAAATAACCGAAACTCTGTTGCTGTATTGTTAGGAACGGAAACACCGGAAGATTTAAAAAACCTATCGGAAGATATTTTCAGATACTACGGTCTGGGATGCCGAAATGTTTCCAAATTGTTTGTTCCTAGGGGCTATAATTTCAATGCTTTTTTTGAATCGGTTTACCATTGGCACCCCATTATGGATAAAGCAAAGTATGCCAATAATTATGATTATAACAAAGCCGTGTATTTAATGAGTGAGTTCGATATGCTTGAAAATGGTTTTTTAATGATTAAGGAAGATGACAGTTTCTCTTCGCCTATTGCTACTGTTTTTTATGAATTTTATGATGCGTTGGATGCATTAAAACAAACCTTGAATTCTAAAAAAGATGATATCCAATGTATTGTTTCAAAAGGATTTATTGAAAAAGAAATTCCATTTGGAAAGACACAGCAACCCGAACTTTGGGATTATGCGGATAACGTAAATTCCATTGAATTTTTATTATCGATTTAACAAAAAAATTATTGATTTTATACCTCAAAATATACAATTAATTAGCAACTTTGCATCTCTAAAATTTACACATACTAATGAAAAAACATAACTTTAGTGCAGGTCCAAGTATTTTACCACGAGAAGTAATCATCAAGTCTTCAGAGGCTGTTCTTGATTTCAACAACGAAGGTTTATCCATATTAGAAATATCACACAGAAGCAAAGCTTTTATTGATGTTATGGAAAAAGCGAGGTCCTTGGCATTGGAATTAATGGGTCTTGAAGGCAAAGGTTATAAAGCATTATTTTTACAAGGTGGTGCTAGCACGCAATTTTTAATGGTAGCCATGAATCTTTTAGAAAAAAGAGCTGGTTATTTAAACACAGGTACTTGGAGTACTAAAGCCATTAAAGAAGCTAAAAAATTAGATGATATTTATGAAGTGGCATCTTCTAAAGAAGCTAACTTTAATTACATTCCTAAAGGATATGATATTCCTGAAGATTATGATTATTTCCATTGCACATCAAACAATACCATTTTTGGAACCCAGATAAAATCATTCCCAAACTCACCAATCCCAATGGTTTGTGATATGAGTAGTGATATTTTTTCACGTCAGTTGGATTTCTCTAAGTTTGATTTAATCTATGCGGGCGCACAAAAAAATATGGGTCCTGCTGGTGCGACATTGGTTGTTATAAAAGAAGACATTCTTGGTAAAGTATCTCGCAACATTCCTTCTATCATGGATTACAAAATCCATATAGAGAATGGCAGTATGTACAATACACCTCCCGTTTTTGCGGTTTACACCTGTATGCTGACTTTAGAATGGCTTAAGGGTATAGGTGGCTTAAAAGCAATTGAAGATTTGAACGAGAAAAAAGCTAGATTGATGTATTCTGAAATTGATTTGAATCCATTATTCAAAGGATTTGCAGCCAAAGAAGATCGTTCTTTCATGAATGCCACATTCACTTTAGAAAACGAAAACTTAAAAGATACGTTTGAAACTATGCTTAAAGAAGCTGGTATTAGCGGCTTAAACGGACATAGAAGTGTTGGTGGTTATAGAGCATCTATGTACAATGCACTACCTATTGAAAGCATCAAAGCACTTGTTGAAGTAATGAGTGAATTGGAAAGTAAAGCTTAAAAAAAGTATTTTGCATTCCCACGAAAGTGGGAATCTTATCAATAAAAACTAAAAAGATTTCCGTCTTCACGGAAATGAAAAAAAACAAATTAAATGAAAGTATTAGCAAACGACGGTATTTCACAAAGCGGTAAAGATGCTTTAGAAAAAGGTGGTTATGAAGTGATTACCACAACTGTAGCACAAGAACAATTAGCAAATTATATTAACGAAAAAGGCATTGATGTCCTATTGGTACGCAGTGCAACTACCGTTAGAAAAGATTTAATAGACACCTGCCCTGGCATCAAAATAATTGGCCGTGGCGGTGTAGGTATGGATAATATTGATGTTGATTATGCCATATCAAAAGGTATTCATGTTAT
Organism: Flavobacteriales bacterium 32-35-8; assembly: GCA_002280395.1. GTDB lineage: Bacteria > Bacteroidota > Bacteroidia > Flavobacteriales > Flavobacteriaceae > Confluentibacter. The sequence continues at coordinate 6,042 of NCDW01000004.1, read as the reverse complement.
TAATACTCCTGCATCATCATCGCATTCCGTTGCCGAATTAGTATTTGGGCATTTCTATGGCTTAGCACGTTTTTTACACCAATCTAATAGAGATATGCCTTTAGAAGGTGATGTTAGTTTTGGTAAGCTGAAAAAAGCATACGCTAAAGGTGTTGAGTTAAAAGGAAAAACGTTAGGCGTTATAGGTTTCGGCCGTATTGGACAAGCCACTGCAAAAGTAGGTTTAGGTGCCGGTATGAAAGTGGTTGCATTCGATCCTTTTATTGAAAAAGCAAATTTAGAATTGGACTTTTTCGACGGACAAAAAGTGAATTTTGATATTAAAACCATTTCTAAAGAAGAGGTTATAAAACAAGCTGACTTTATTACTTTACACGTACCAGCTCAAGATGGTTACGTTATTAGCAAAAATGAATTCAACATGATGAAAGATGGCGTGTACATTGCCAATGCTGCTCGTGGTGGTGTTATCGATGAAGTTGCCTTAGTTGAAGCTATCATGAACGGAAAAGTTGCCGGTGCCGCTTTAGATGTTTTTGAAAAAGAACCTAAGCCAGAAATCACCTTATTAATGAATTCTGCCCTTTCGTTAACACCTCATATTGGTGCCGCTACAGAAGAAGCACAAGACAGAATTGGAACAGAGTTAGCCGCCCAAATTATTGGCATATTAGGTTAATAACCAAATTAATATAATTTTAATTAAAACTTCTAGCAGCCATGTTAGAAGTTTTTTTTGTATATTGAAGTCTGTATTTAAAAAATAAAATTATGTCTGGAATATTAGATTTACTAAACAGCGATTTAGGCAAAACAATCGTTAGTGGCGTTTCCAACGAAACCAACCAACCACAAAACAAAACACAAGATGTTTTAACCATGGCATTGCCCGTTTTAATGGCTGCCATGAAACGTAATGCCGCCACACCTCAAGGAGCAGAAGGTCTTATGAGTGCTTTAAGCAGCAAACACGATGGCAGTATTTTAGATAACCTTGGTGGCTTGTTTAGTGGTGGTGTTGGCAACGATGTTATGGAAGATGGCAGCAAAATATTGGGCCATGTTTTAGGCGGAAAACAACAACAGGTAGCTAGCACTTTAGGCGCTAAAACTGGTATGGATGCTAATTCTGTTGCTCAAATATTAAAAGTAGCCGCTCCTATTTTATTAGGGGTTTTAGGCAACCAAGCTAAAAAACAACAGGTAAATAATCCAAGTGGTTTAGAAAGTTTGCTTGGCGGTATGCTAGGTGGTAATTCTAATAAAAACGAACAAAGTTTTTTAGAATCCATTTTAGATGCCGATGGCGATGGCAGTGTCATTGATGATGTTGCCGGTATGGTTTTAGGTGGTGGTAATCAGAAAAAAGGCGGACTTGGTGGTCTTTTAGGAGGTCTTTTCAGAAAAAAATAAATAGTAATAGTATACATATTCAAAACACCAAACATGGCCATGTTTGGTGTTTTTATTAAAAATCATTCATGAACAAGTATTTAAGAAATGATTTTTGTAATTTTAAGTGTTTTAGAGCATCATTCAATGAAAAGCAGTGTTAACTCATTATGACTTTTAGAACAATGCATAAGATGGTAATTTTGGGTTATTAATCATTAAAAATTACAATTATGAAAACATTATTATACATGTTATTGGTTTTTGGCTTTATAATTGGCTGTAACACCACAAAACCATTAGCTTCAACAACCAACGAAAAATTAGCGAATGCCAAATTAAGTGACACCGTTAAAATCGAGAACGATTCGTTAGAATATCAAATCATTATTATTGAACCCGGTTTTAATGCTTGGTTGGTAGGCAATGCAAGACCAGAAGGATTTTATTCCCAAACATTCTTGGAAAACAGAAATATTATTTATGTGAATGAATGGAATAGAAGAGTTGCAAATCCCACTCAGTTCGATGGCAACCTCTACCAAATGCAAATTGATTACCAATATGGCATAAACTATGGCTATGAAGTTAATTATAAGCTGTATAATTATTTTATTTACTTCCAGCTAACTTATAACCAAAGATTAGGCCCTTTTACGCCAAGAATTTAAATGCTTTCCTTATTTTTGCAATTAAATTGCATTTGTGAATAAGTTAAAAGAACGTTGGGGCATAGAATCTAATTTTCAAATAGCCATCATTTTTATTGTGTTTGCTATTACAGGCTCTACGGCTTCCTATATAGGAAAACCCATTTTAGGTTTTTTAAATATCACTCCCGAGACACTTAATAGTGTTTTGTATTGGATTATTAGGATATTGATTCTTTTTATCATGTATCAATTTCTATTGGTATTTTTCGGTTGGCTTTTTGGTCAGTATAAATTCTTTTGGAATTTTGAAAAAAAGATGCTTAGCAGATTTGGACTTAAACGCTTTCTAAATTAATGCAGAATTTCAAACAACATATCACATTTAAAATTTTTGCTTTTACTTTAGCATTGGTTTTACTTGTTCCTACGGTTGTAAAATTCAATCATATTTTTGTAAACCATAAACATGATATTTGTCAAGGTGAAAAATCGACACATTTACACGAATTAAATACAGATTGCGATTTTAATAAGTTTAAATTAAACAATCCTTACACATATGCATATTTTGACTTTAACTTATTCATACCTAAAGAACCAACTTTAGGCATAATATCCCAATATCAATTTCTTAGTAAGTACCAACGCTTACAAATCGCGCTTCGCGGGCCTCCTTCTTTAACTTAATAATTAGAAAACAAGCCAATACTATTTGGCATCTAAAATCATTATTAAATTAAAGATAAATAACTATGCGATTATTTTTAAATGCATTGCTATTACTAGCAATTACAAATTTATATTCTCAAAATTCCATAAAAGGTTCGGTTACGGACGCCAATACAAATCAAAGTTTAGCCTTTGTTAATATCTATATTACCGACCTTGAAAAAGGAACAACCTCTAATGAAAATGGTCTATTTCAAATAGATAATATACCCTCAGGAAAGCACACCATGCAAGTCTCTATTATAGGTTATGAAACACAATCTATAAACATCATTGTTCCAAACTCAAACGATTATAGCATACGCTTAACGCCTTCTGCCATTGAGATGGAAGATATTATAATCTCTACGCCATTTCATAAACTCCAAAGTGAAAATGTCATGAAAGTGGAACAAGAAAGTGTGAAAAACCTAAGGGCAAGTGGAGCCGTAAACTTGGCCGATGGCATTACCAACATAGCTGGTGTAGAAAGTGTTACCACAGGATTAAGCATTGGAAAGCCCGTTATACGAGGTCTAAGCTCTAATAGGGTTTTGGTTTACACACAAGGTGTCCGTTTGGAAAATCAGCAATTTGGTGCCGAACATGGTTTAGGCATAAGCGATAATGGTATTGAAAGTATTGAAGTTATTAAAGGCCCTGCGTCTCTATTATATGGCAGCGATGCATTAGGAGGCGTGCTATATTTAAATCCTGAAAGATTTGCATCAGCCAATACGTCGGCAGGCGATTTTGGCGGAAATTATTTTAGCAATACCAAAGGGTATAATACCAATGCTGGCTATAAATCATCCGAAGATCATTTTAAATTTTTATTTAGAGGAAGTCTGACCGAGCATTCCGATTATAAAACCAAAGATTATAGAGTTACCAACACACGCTTTAGAGAACAAGATTTTAAAGCTGGTATTGGATATCAAGACCATGGGTTTAAAACGGAATTTCGATACAATGTAAACCATTCTAAATTGGGCATTCCAGAAGACATTGGAGAACAATCTACCCTAAGAACACCTTTGTTGCCTTTTCAAGATATTACCAATCATGTGTTCAGTTCTAAATCAACCATATATCTCAAAAATTCTAGATTAGACATCAATTTAGGGTATTTATATAATGATAGAAAAGAGTTTGAAGATCACCACCATCATGAAGACGAAGAAGAGCATGCTGAAGAGGAGCACGAAAACGAAGTTTTAGAAGCGGCTCTTCATATGAAATTAAAAACAGCCAATTACGATGTGAAATATCATTTACCAACATTAGGCAAATTTGAAACCATTCTAGGGATTCAAGGGATGAATCAAATAAACACCAACTATGGTGAAGAGGAACTAATTCCTAATGCTACTACCAATGACTTTGGGATACTGGGTGTTTCCCACATTCATTTTGAAAAATCAGATTTGCAATTGGGTGTTCGCTACGATAATAGACATATTAATATTCAATCGGGCATACAAAAAAACTTTAACAGCTTTAATGGTGCTGCGGGTATTAAGACCAATATTGCCAAAAACATAACCGCTAGGATAAATTTATCAACTGGCTTTAGAGCGCCTAATTTAGCTGAACTAACATCCGATGGCACTCATGAAGGTACAAACAGATATGAAATTGGTAATATTGACTTAAAAAATGAACAAAATTTTCAAAGCGATGTGAATCTTGAGTTTAAAAATGACCATGTTGAGTTTTTTGTGAACGGTTTTTATAATAAGGTCAATAACTACATTTTCTTATCTCCAGATGGAACTTTTATTGATGGCGATCCTGTTTTTGTTTATTTGCAAGATGATGCCCGATTATATGGTGGTGAAATTGGGTTACATATCCACCCCCATCCTTTAGATTGGCTGCATATAGAGTCTAGTTTTGAAACCGTTACCGGAAAACAAAAAAATGACACCTACTTACCATTAATCCCTGCCAATTCCATATCAAATATTCTCAGGGTAGAATTTGAAAAACCATGGTTAAAAAAAGGCTATGCTTTTATAAAATTAAAAACAACATTTGCCCAAAATAATGTTGATGTTTTTGAAACTACTTCTGATGGCTTTAATTTATTAAGTGCTGGATTGGGTGGTACTTTTTCTTTATTTAAAAACGAAGCCACAATTACATTATCTGGCACTAACTTAACGAATGTAAATTATATAAATCATTTGTCTAGGCTGAAACCAGATGGCATTTTTAATATGGGAAGAAATATAAATATTGGTATTTCGTACCAATTATAAAACAAAATCCCTTTCATTGGTCTGAAAGGGATTTTTTTATCATTTAACTTCTATAACTTTCTCTTTACCTTCACTTTTACTAAACACATAGGTGTAAATCCACATGAGTGTAAATGTTGGAATAAAATCTATAAAAGGAATGGCTTCTTCAATAAAGGATATGGCAGCCGCAACTTTACCAGACGTGCCTTTATAAAGTTTGGCCATCAAATAAGCTGATAAGGGTGCCCAAACAAAATCAAACGGTGGAAATACATACGAGATATAACCACAACCGTCAAATAAAAGCCCCAATAAAAGCTTTTTATTTTTACTCATAGAATCGTTCATAATAGTGTATTGTAATAAATGGATTTATAAACACAATCAATACAATAAATATACCGAAATCTACTTCCCTATCAACTTCAAAAATTCATTTCTAGTTTCAATCTTTTCAAACTGCCCCCTAAACCCCGATGTGGTTGTTATGGAATTCTGCTTTTGAACGCCACGCATCATCATACACATGTGGGATGCTTCAATTACGACGGCGACTCCCTGTGGTTTTAAAGTATCATTGATACAATCTAAAATCTGTTCGGTTAACCGTTCTTGAACCTGCAAGCGCCTGGCAAAAATATCAACAATTCTTGGCAATTTACTAAGACCTACTATATACCCATTAGGAATGTATGCTATATGTGCTTTACCAAAAAAAGGCAAGATGTGATGTTCACAAAGTGAATACAACTCAATGTCCTTTACAATAACCATTTCGTTATAAGACTCTTTAAACATGGCACTTTTAAGCACCTTTACAGGGTCTTGATGATAGCCTTGGGTTAAAAACTGCATGGCTTTGGCGGCACGTTCTGGGGTTTTTAACAACCCATCCCTTTCCGTATCCTCGCCTAAATCCTTTATAATATTTTTATATCGTTCCCTAACATCATCCGTTACCTGGATATTGTACTCTTCAAATTTTTTATATGGCATGATTTATATGGTCTTTAATTTATTTGAATACACCGTTTTTAACTTTT
>NCDW01000222.1 GCA_002280395.1 Flavobacteriales bacterium 32-35-8 | reverse complement strand
AGATGTTGTGGATGGGAGTTTCACCTATTCATTGATATTAACATTTCCATCAAAAGACATTCAAGATAAATACCAGAAAGAACCAGCGCACGTAAAATTTGTGGAGGAGTCCCAACATTTGTGGGAACGTGTTGTGGTTTATGATTCAGTTGGCTTATAATAAATTCATTTCTCTTTAAATTAAGAATCTTTTAATTGATTTTCATTCAATAAATTAGTAACTTAGGCTATTACAAAATAGTGTTTTTAATTAAATCGATAGCTTTATGGAACCTTTTAGATCAGAAATTAGAAATACCCCAAGCGCTCAAACCATCCAAATTTATTTAAGTGATGAGTCTTTAGATATGAAAATCAAGCATCATTTAGAAAGTTTTAGTGAAATTGATTTTATTGAAGTCAGGGAAACCGTTGCGCAAAATAGAGGTAATGAAAGTCTCACTATTTTTTTAAAGGATAATACTGATATTAATAAAATGAAAGCAAGTATAGATTCCAGTTTGTGGTGGTATTTTGAAGAGGATTTGGTAGATTGACTTGAATTGTTAATGAATAGTTCCAGTATCAATATAAACCAATACATCATTAATACATTTGCCTAATTCGGTTTGGATTTCCTTGCTCCAAAACCTAAAAACCATATAGCCCATATCTTTTAGTTCTTGATTCACTTCCTTATCACGTTGCATATTGCGTTCTATTTTCGGAATCCAAAAACCACGATTCTTTTTTATAGTTTCCCATCGTTCATCCCAATTGTAACCATGCCAAAACTCACCATCAATAAAAATAACTAATTTGTGTTTTTTTATGGAAATATCGGGTTTGCCTGGAAGTGTCTTGTTATTGATTCTATAGCGAATCCCTTTTGTCCACAAGGCTTTACGAAACAACAATTCCGGCTTGGAGTTTTTACTTTTAATTTTGCTCATTATTTTAGAGCGTTTTTTGGTAGTATAAAAACCAGAAGCTTCGTTAAAACGCGGGACTATTATTTTGGGCTCTTTGTATTCCATAATCAATGGAATTTAATGATTTTTATTGAAAAATAAAACCCTCACATCACTGTAAGGGTTTCTAAATATCTAAAAAGCGTAGCACTCTAACAATTCTAAAAGCGCAGCGTTCTAATGTCTAATATCTATAATACTCAGGTTTAAATGGCCCTTCAACATTCACGCCAATATAATCTGCTTGATCTGGTTTAAGCTCGGTAAGTTCCACGCCAATTTTCGCTAAGTGTAATCTTGCTACTTTTTCATCAAGATGTTTTGGTAACATATAAACGTCGTTTCCGTAAGCTTCGCTATTGGTCCAAAGTTCAATTTGAGCTAAGGTTTGGTTTGTAAACGAGTTACTCATTACAAAACTTGGGTGACCTGTAGCACAGCCTAAATTCACCAAACGGCCTTCTGCTAAAATGATTATATCTTTTCCATTGATGGTATATTTATCAACTTGAGGTTTAATAGTGTTTTTAGTATGGCCGTAATTTTTGTTCAACCAAGCCATATCGATTTCATTATCAAAATGTCCGATATTACAAATAATGGTTTTGTCTTTTACAGCTTCAAAATGTTCGCCGCGTACAATATCTTTGTTTCCTGTGGTAGTAATGATGATATCGGCAGTAGCAATAACAGTTTCAAGTTTTTTAACTTCAAAACCATCCATAGCTGCTTGAAGTGCGCAAATTGGGTCAATTTCAGTAACTGTTACAATACTTCCTGCACCTTTAAAAGAAGCAGCGGTACCTTTACCAACATCGCCATAACCACAAACAATCACTCGTTTTCCTGCCAACATAATATCGGTGGCACGACGAACGGCATCAACAGCACTTTCTTTACAACCGTATTTATTATCAAATTTAGATTTTGTAACACTATCGTTTACATTTATTGCAGGCATTGGCAACGTGCCATTTTTTACACGTTCGTAAAGTCTGTGAACACCAGTTGTTGTTTCTTCACTTAAGCCTTTAATACCAGCAATTAATTCTGGGTAACGGTCTAAAACCATGTTTGTTAAATCGCCACCATCATCAAGAATCATATTCAAAGGCTTTCTATCTTCTCCAAAAAATAAAGTTTGTTCAATACACCAGTCAAATTCTTCTTCGGTCATGTCTTTCCAAGCGTAAACCGAAGTTCCTGCAGCGGCAATAGCGGCAGCAGCTTGATCTTGCGTTGAAAAAATGTTACATGAACTCCAAGTCACTTCGGCACCCAAAGCTTGCAAAGTTTCAATTAACACAGCAGTTTGAATCGTCATGTGTAAGCAACCAGCAATTCTTGCGCCTTTTAGTGGTTGTGAATTTCCGTATTCTTCACGTAAACTCATTAAACCTGGCATTTCAGCTTCGGCTAATTCAATTTCTTTTCTACCCCAAGCTGCAAGTGACATATCTTTCACTTTATTAGCTACATAAGGAATTGTTTTTGTACTCATATCAATTTTTATTTTTCTTTTTAAAACCAAACATTCTTGAGATTCGGACTTAAATAGTTAAATTCGCTTATCAAAAATGTTTGCCACTTTTGGCAGCGCAAAGATAAGTAATAACTTTCAGAATATTAAATGCCTCTTTATAAAACTATTAATATAAATCCTAAAACAAGTGTTAAAATCTGGAAGATTGAGGAATCTTATGAAGATTTATTTCAATCTGTATCCCTAAAACCAGAAAGTTTAAGACGTGTTTTAGGAATGAAGAGCGAATTGCACCAACGTGGATTTTTAAGTGTTAGAAAACTATTGTCTGAACTTGGTTATTCAGATTTCGATTTAATGTATGAAGCCTGTGGAAAGCCACATTTAAAAGATGGGAAGCATATTTCTATAACACACTCGTTTCATTTTTCTGCAGTTATTGTGAGCGATGATATTATTGGCATTGATTAAATTCATAGGCTATGAAGCTGAATATTTGCGTGAAAATGAAGCAGATTATATAAAAAAATTAACTGCTATTTGGTGCGTGAAAGAAGCGTTATATAAACTCTTTGGAACATCTATGTTAAGTTTTAAAAAACATTGTTTGATTATTCCGGTTTCTGATAACGAAACTGAAACAGTGGCTTGGATTGATTATGAAAATAAAAAATTTAGATACCAAATCAAGTTTCTAGAATTTGAAGGGTTTACTTGTGCTTACGCTATTACTTGATGAATGGAATTTACAGAAACATACAAGCTTCAATAAAAAATGGCGAAAAACTTTTAGCCGTTTTAATAGACCCAGATAAATTTCAAATTGAAAGCATTGAACAATTTATTAGTAAGGTAAATGCATCTTTTGCAACCCATATTTTTGTTGGCGGAAGTATTGTTGAAGAAGATACCACTCATATTTTAGTTTCAAAAATAAAAAAACATACCAAACTTCCTATTATATTATTTCCTGGTGATGTTACACAAATTACGGATAATGCCGATGCCATATTGTTTCTTTCATTGATTTCAGGAAGAAATCCGGAGTATTTAATTGGCAAACATGTTGAGGCTATTTCAAAATTAAGAAAAACTAGTCTTGAAGTCATTCCAACAGGTTATTTGTTGATTGAAAATGGTAAGGAGACAGCCGTTGAAAAAGTAACTGGAACAAAACCAATTTTGAGAGAACACATTCAGGAAATAATTGACACAGCCAAAGCTGGAGAACTCTTAGGAATGAAGCTTATATATTTGGAAGCCGGTAGTGGTGCAAAAGTGCCTGTAACAAACAAAATAATTAGTTTGGTAAAACAAGAATTGGAAATACCATTGATTGTTGGAGGTGGTATAAGAAACAAAAAACAATTAGAAAATGCTTATAATTCAGGAGCGAATTTAGTGGTGATAGGCACCGCTTTTGAAGAAGATGAATCATTTTTTGATGAAATAAAAAGGAAAAAATAATTAAGGATGGTAGAATACCAATGTTTAGAATCTTTCATCTCATTTCTATTATCTAAAATCTTAAAAAAACATGAAAATATCAGTAGAATTAACGTTAACACCATTGCAAGATACTTATGAGCCAGCCATCATTCATTTTATAAAAAAGCTAAGGGCTTCTAATTTAAAAGTATTGGAAAACCCTTTAAGCACACAGGTTTATGGTGATTATGATGAGGTCATGAGTGTACTGACTACTGAAATAAAAGAAGCTTTTGATCTTGTTGAAAGAGGCTTGCTATACATGAAAATTGTAAAATCGGACAGATACGACTATGAGCCACATTTTTGATTGGTTTTTTTCGCAATATCAAGACACACCAACCCATCTTTTTGTTTTAGAGCTTATAGGTGTTTTTTTTGGGTTTTTAAGTGTTTGGTATGCTAAGCAGGAAAATATTTTGGTATATCCAACAGGTATTGTAAGTACGGCGATATTTGTTTATATACTCTTTGTCTATGGGCTTTTGGGTGATATGCTTATTAATGCTTATTATTTTATTATGAGTATTTACGGATGGTTTTATTGGACAAAAAAAGATGCCAATAACCAAGAAATGCCAATCACAAAAACAACCAAAAAAGAACATGTTTGGAGTTTGTTTATTTTTACATTAACAATTTTGTTTGTAGTAGCAGTTTATATGTATGACGGGAAATTCAATACGTGGGCCGCTTATGTAGATACCTTAACCACGGGCATATTTTTTGTTGGTATGTGGCTTATGGCGAAAAAGAAATTGGAAAATTGGGTGTATTGGATAATAGGCGATATCATTTCAGTGCCATTATACTTTTACAAAGGATTGATGTTCACATCATTTCAATATTTATTATTTACAATCATTGCTATTTATGGGTATAAAGCATGGAAGAAAAGTTTAAGCAACAACCGACAAATTGCATAAAAGTAGTTTTGTTTGGTCCAGAATCTACTGGAAAAACAACATTGTCCTTACAATTAGCGAGATACTATAATTCTGTTTGGGTGCCAGAATATGCGCGGGAATATCTTCAAAATAAATGGAACAACGAACGCAAAACTTGTGAACCAGAAGATTTATTGCCTATTGCAATGGGTCAAATTAATTTAGAGAACGAGCTTGCACAAAAAACAGATACCATTTTAATTTGCGATACAGATTTGTTAGAAACTAAGGTATATTCAGAAGCTTATTATTTAGGTTATTGTGATCCAATTCTTGAAAAATATGCTTTAGAGAATACTTATGATTTATATTTTTTGACTTATATTGACACCCCTTGGGAGGCCGATGATTTAAGAGACAAACCAGACCATAGGGAAGCCATGTTCAAGGCTTTTGAAAATGCATTGATTGATAACAATCGCCCATATGTTTTATTAAAAGGAAATAAAAAAGAACGCTTGGAAACAGCTGTAAAATATATAGATAAGCTATTAAAAAAATAACATGTTATGTTTACAGAAAAGGATATACAACAAATTAATGATTACGACTTAACGGTAGAAAAAGTTAATTCTCAGATTGAAACCATTAAATCTGGGATGACATATTCCCATTTAATCGAACCAGCAGCTATTGGTAATGGTATTTTAAGAGTTCAAACGAAATTTGATGATTATATTAACGAATATGATAGTAAACGCAACAATTTATCTATTGTAAAATTTGTGCCAGCTTCTGGAGCTGCTTCACGTATGTTTAAATTTTTGTTTCAGTTCTTAAAAGAATTTGATCCAAATAAAGAAAGCATAGAAGACTATGCAAAAAAGAATAAAGACATTTCGGTGTTTCTTAACGGCCTTGAAAAGTTGCCTTTTTATGATATTGTTAGGAATAAAGCCATGGAGACAACGCCAAATTTCGATCAACTATCCTTAGGTGAGCAATGTGTTTTATTTGTGAAAACCATGCTTGATGCCAATCAGTTAAATTATAGTTTTTATCCAAAAGGGTTGTTGCCATTTCACAAATATAAAACAGGTGTTTCTACCGCATTTAAAGAGCATTTGCTGGAAGCAACATTATGTGCTTCATCCAATAACCATGCTAATTTGCATTTTACGATTTCCGAAGCGCATACAGAGATGTTCCATAATGAATTAGCAAACATTAAAGAAGATTTAGAAAAGGAAACCAATACCACATTTAATATATCGTTTTCTTACCAAAGTAAATCTACTGATACCATTGCAATAACATCTAATGACGAACTTTATAGAAATGAAGATGGCAGTTTATTATTTAGACCATCTGGACATGGTGCTTTAATAGAAAATTTGAATACACTTGATTACGATTTAATTTTCATTAAGAACATAGATAATATTGTGGTTTTTGAGCAAAACAAACCTTTATCCGATTATAAAAAATTGATAGCAGGTGTGCTTTTGAAAATTCAAGACCAGGCTTTTAAATACATGCATAAATTTGATGAAGACGAGATATTGGAAGATGAAATTTACAACATCGAATTGTTTGTCATTAATAGGTTGAATGTAGATTTAGGGGAAGCTTATAAAGAATTAAGTCCAGAAGAGAAGATAGGCTATTTAAGAGATAAATTAAATAAACCCATACGCGTTTGTGGCATGGTTAAAAATGAAGGCGAGCCTGGTGGAGGGCCATTTTGGGTAAAAGATGAAAATGGAAATCTTTCATTAGAAATTATTGAGTTTGCTCAAATTGATTTTGATAATAATGAACAAAAAGATATCGCCAATAGTGCCACACATTTTAATCCAACCGATTTGGTTTGTGGAGTAAGAGACTATCAAGGCAATAAATTTAATCTAACAGATTTTGTAGACCCCAAAGCAGCTTTTATAACCATGAAATCTCAAGGTGGGGTTGATATAAAAGCCTATGAATTGCCTGGTTTATGGAATGGAAGCATGGCAGATTGGAACTCTATTTTTGTTGAAATTCCAGTAACCACGTTTAATCCTGTAAAAACCGTAAACGATTTATTAAAGCCAGCCCATCAAGTTGAATGATGTTTGATAAAGATGCTTTGCTAAATGAATTGACTTTTAAAGCCACCCGAAGTTCGGGTGCTGGTGGTCAACATGTCAATAAAGTATCATCAAAAATTGAACTGGTTTTTAATCTGTTGGAGTCTTCCGTTTTTAATGAAGAACAAAAGGAACGGCTTCAAAATAAGCTTCAAAGTAGATTAACAAAAGAAGGTGTTCTTATGTTGCAATGCGACGAAAGTAGAAGTCAGCACAAAAACAAAGAACTCGTTATCAAGCGATTT
>NCDW01000003.1 GCA_002280395.1 Flavobacteriales bacterium 32-35-8 | reverse complement strand
GAGATGGAAAATTATATTGAAACAAATAGAATCATAAAAGAAGGAAAAGAAATAATCAAATTCAAAAAAAATTAAACTCCCTTTAATAAATCTAATAAATAATGCTGTTATTATTAAATTTTCTGAATTGTGATTTCAAAGTCCATAAAATTTTGTCATAGCTTGAAAATTAGAAACATACAATAAAACATTTACCGATAATATTCCTAAAAAGTATAACAACAATTACTAATCAAGACATTTTTTATTTATTAGGAATCCCCTTCAAAATCTCCAACACAAACTTCCAATATTTTTGCACCGATGAAATTTGTGCACGTTCATCTGGAGAGTGTGCGCCTTTAATATTGGGGCCAAAACTTATCATATCCATATTGGGGTAGTTTTTACCTAAAATACCACATTCCAATCCGGCATGGCAAGCCGCTACATGGGGCTTTTCACCATTTAAATCTTCATACAATTTGGTCATGACTTTTAAAATAGGAGAATCCATATTGGGTGTCCACCCCGGGTAATCCCCCGAAAACGTGACTTCACAACCTGTTAATTCAAAACAAGCGCGCAACGAATTTGCCAAATCCATTTTAGCAGTTTCCACCGAAGAACGTGTGAGGCAATCCACTTTAATAGTGCCGTTTTTAATCACCACTTTGGCTATATTATTGGAGGTTTCCACCAAATTAGGAATATCGGCACTCATTCTGTAAACACCATTTTGGGCAGCGTACAAGGCTCTGGTAAAACCTTCTTGAATCCCTAAATCCATAATCATTTTGGGCGTTTCACATTTAGAAACACTGATTTCCAAATGCGGTTCCATGGTTTTAAATTCCGTTTTAATCGTTTTTGCCGATGCCTCCATTTCAGATAAAAAGGAGCTTTCTTTCATGGCATCAATCGCCACAATGGCTTGACTTTCCCTAGGAATGGCATTGCGTAAACTACCGCCTTCCATTTCTGAAATCCGCAATCCAAAATTCTCAAAACCGTCAAATAACAAACGGTTCATGATTTTATTGGCATTGCCCAAACCTTCATGGATTTGCATCCCTGAGTGTCCGCCCTGCAAACCTTTAACGGTAATTTTAAACCCGATTTTAAATTCAGGCGTTTCTTCTTCCTGATACTCGCGTGTCGCCGTCACATCCAAACCGCCAGCACATCCTACGCCTATTTCATCATCTTCCTCCGTGTCTAAATTCAATAAAATACCACCTGTCAACAAACCTCCTTGCAATCCCATAGCGCCTGTCATACCCGTTTCCTCGTCAATGGTAAATAAGGCTTCAATAGCAGGATGCGGAATGTCTTTACTTTCTAAAATAGCCATAATGGTGGCAACGCCCAAACCGTTATCCGCTCCCAAAGTCGTGCCTTTCGCCCTTACCCAATCGCCATCTACATACATAGCGATGCCTTGCGTATCAAAGTCAAAAACCGTATCATTATTTTTTTGATGCACCATATCCAAATGCGATTGCATCACAATGGTAGTTCTATTCTCCATACCTTTGGTAGCGGGTTTTTTAATAATGACATTTCCAACGGCATCTTCGATGGTTTCCAATCCCAACGATTTCCCAAAATCTTTCATAAAGGCAATCACACGTTTCTCTTTTTTGGAGGCTCTGGGGATGGCGTTTAAATCGGCGAATTTATTCCAAAGGGATTTGGGTTGAAGGTTTCTTATTTCTGAATTCATTATGTTATTTTTAAAGCAGAACAAAGTTAGCAAAAATACACTGATTCTGGCTTTTATTCCTGATTGAAACGGCATCCTTTTAATTGTGGATTCCTGCCTTCGCAGGAATGACAAAATTAAAAGATATAGTGGAAAGCAGGTAGAAACCTAAATAAAGGGACAACTACCGTTGGGTACAAAATTTTATCTATTTTTGAAGCATGCTTAAAGACAAAAAAACCATACTGGCACTCTCCATCATTCCTCAGTATATCATTATAAAATGGTTGTCGAGCTACCCAGAGTTTGTTGAGCAGTATTATAGTAATGGTTTTTATCAATTGGCATCTAAAATATTTAGGTATACGCTTGGTTGGCTGCCGTTTTCTTTTGGCGATTTGGTATATGGATTGGCTATTATTTACGGCTTACGATGGCTTTTTATAAACAGAAAACGTTTAAGAAAAGACACCAAACAATGGTTTATTGACGTGTTTTCGGCATTATCAATATGTTATTTTGCCTTTCATCTTTTGTGGGGCATTAACTATCACCGATTACCGTTGCACAAAAATTTAAATTTGGAAGCCGAATACACCACGGAACAATTGATTGTAGTCACCAAAAAATTAATTGAAAAATCAAATGCCCTATTTGTTGAAATCAAAAAGAGCGACACGACAAAAATTGATCTACCATATAGTAAATCTGAAATTTTAGAATTGGCCCCATTGGGTTATGATAATTTAAAACAAACATTTCCGCATTTGGAATACCATCCTGAAAGTGTTAAAAAGTCATTGTACAGTTATCCGCTGACTTATATGGGTTTTAGTGGTTATTTAAATCCGTTTACCAATGAAGCCCATGTTGACGGTTTAATTCCCGCTTACTTGTTCCCAACAACAACCACGCATGAAATCGCTCACCAATTGGGTTATGCCGCCGAAAATGAAGCTAATTTTATTGGCTGTTTGGCCGCTATAAACCATGATGATATGTATTTTAAATATTGTGGTTATACCTTTGCTTTGCGTTTCTGCTTGAATGAAATTAATAATCGTGACAAAAATTTATTTGACAATTTATTGAAAACCATCAATCCGGGCATTTTAGATAATTACAAAGAATCCCGTGAGTTTTGGGAAGCGCATGATAATCCGTTAGAGCCGTTTTTTAAAGAATTTTATAGCAATTTTCTAAAAGCAAACAATCAAGCCAAAGGCATGGAAAGTTACAGTTATGTGGTGGCACTTTTAGTTAATTATTTTGAAAAAGAATCTGATTTAATTTATAATGAATAAACAAATTAGCAGTACACAAAATCACTACATCAAGCAGTTAATACAGCTAAAAGACAAGTCGCGCGAACGTAAAAAAAGCGGTTTATTTTTAATTGAAGGTGAACGTGAAATTATGTTGGCGTTAAAAGGTGGTTACGAGTTAGAAACTGTATTGTTTAATCCAGAAATCTTCAGCACAGAACAACTAAACAACTTAACGGCTCAACGATTCAACAATTCAACAGTTAAACAATTAAACATCATCGAAATTACCGCCGATGTCTATCAAAAACTAGCCTATCGTGATACCACAGAAGGTATTCTAGCAGTCGCAAAAAGCAAGGAACATAATTTAAAAGAACTTACGTTTAAAACCAAAAATCCGTTAATTTTAGTGGCCGAAGCTCCTGAAAAACCCGGCAATATTGGTGCCTTATTAAGAACTGCTGATGCTGCTCGAGTGGATGCTGTGATTATAGCCAACCCGAAAACGGATTTGTATAATCCGAATATCATCCGTTCCAGCGTGGGTTGTGTGTTTACAAATCCAATAGCTACAGGTTCAACCTCTGAAATTATTGAGTTTCTAAAATCAAAAAACATAGCTATTTATTGCGCTGCTTTGCAGGCTTCGGTTCATTATGACACCCAAGATTTTACCAAACCAACTGCCATTGTTGTTGGTACAGAAGCCACAGGATTGAGTGATGAATGGCTAAATAATTCAACACAAAACATCATTATTCCCATGGAAGGTGATATCGATTCCATGAATGTGTCGGTTGCCGCTGGAATTCTTATTTTTGAGGCGAAAAGACAAAGAAAATTTAAATAAAACTAGCTCGCAAAGACGCTAATTCGCAAAGCGATTCTACTGTAAATTGAAACTGAAAACTAAATTCATGACCTCAACAACATTATTCTACATCATCATCGCCATAATCATCATCAATTTTATAGTGGACAAAATTTTGGATGCATTGAATGCGAAACATTTTAATGATGCAATTCCGAAAGATTTACAAGATGTTTATGATGACACCGAATACAAAAAATCACAAAATTACAAGGCTACGAATTACCGATTCGGACTCCTAACCTCCACATTTTCTTTGGCGTTAACTCTCGCTTTTTTGTTTTTTGATGGTTTTGAATTTGTGGACAATATTGCTAGAGGTTTTAGTGATAACCCCATTATCTTTGCTTTGATGTTTTTCGGCATTATTATGATTGGCAGTGATATTATCACAACCCCTTTCTCCTATTACAGCACCTTTGTTATTGAAGAAAAATTCGGGTTCAACAAAACAACCAAAACCACTTTTTTTCTGGATAAACTTAAAGGTTGGATCATGATGGCCATTGTTGGTGGTGGTATTTTAGCCTTGATTATTTGGTTTTACCAATCTACCGGCACTTATTTTTGGCTGTATGCTTGGGGCTTGGTAGCTATATTTAGCTTGTTTATGAATATGTTTTATTCCAAACTTATTGTGCCCATATTCAACAAACAAAAACCATTGGAAGCAGGAAGTTTAAGGGATAAAATATCGGAATATGCCCAAACCGTGGGTTTTAAATTGGACAAGATTTTTGTGATTGATGGCTCTAAACGTAGTACCAAAGCCAACGCTTATTTTTCTGGTTTTGGAAGTGAAAAACGCGTGACGCTTTACGATACGTTAATCAACGATTTAGAGGAAGAAGAAATTGTCGCTGTTTTGGCGCATGAAGTGGGACATTACAAGAAAAAACACATTATTTTTAATCTGTTTGCTTCCATTTTAATGACTGGATTGATGCTTTATATTTTATCGCTTTTTATATCAAATCCATTGCTATCGAATGCTTTAGGTGTTGAAATCCCAAGTTTTCATATTGGCTTGATTGCGTTCGGATTATTATATGCCCCGATTTCAGAAATTATGGGATTAATCATGAATGTTTTCTCCAGAAAATTTGAATACCAAGCAGACGATTATGCTAAAAACACCTATAAAGCTGAACCATTAATTACTTCTCTTAAAAAGCTATCTAAAAATAGTTTGAGTAATTTAAAGCCACACCCAGCGTATGTTTTTATGCATTATTCGCATCCTACGTTGTTGGAACGGATTATGAATTTGAAGAAGTGATTTTTAGTTGTTAGCTATGGTTGTTAGTTCATGGTCCTTAGAATTTAAATATAGCCATTAATTGAAAGTGCTTTAACGATTGAGCAATTGTTGGAGCTCTCCCGATTTTTTGCCGGGAAGCGACTTGCGAAATATTTATATTCACGAATACCACATATTAAAATTAATATGCATGAGTAAAGCGTGTTAAAACGCCCAAATCAAAAATCGTAAATCAAAAATCGTAAATCCGAAATATTAGTGTATCTTTGCCGCTTCAAACTCAAAAAATAATATTTGAGTTAAATTCCTCAGAGTGAGGATGTGTTACAAGAAGGTTAAGTTAAGTATGTCGATTCGCTTCTTATGTAACACCACATAATAAAATCGAATACTTATACACGAATGAACACATTCCAAGATTTAGGTCTTAATGAAGACCTTTTGCACGCTATCACCGATTTAGGGTTTGTAAACCCAAGTGATGTACAAAGCAAAGCCATCCCAATTTTATTAGAAAAAGACACCGATTTAGTTGCTCTTGCACAAACAGGAACTGGAAAAACGGCTGCTTTTGGCTTTCCTATGCTTCAAAAAATAAATATTGATAGTAGAACGACTCAAGGTCTTATTTTATCACCAACCCGTGAACTTTGTTTGCAAATCACCAACGAAATAAAACTTTATGGCAAATACTGTAAAGGACTTAACGTAGTGGCTGTTTACGGTGGTTCCAGCATTACAGAACAAGCCAGAGACATCCAAAAAGGGGCACAAATTATTGTGGCAACTCCTGGACGTATGAAAGATATGATTAGCCGTCGTTTGGTTGACATTTCTAAAATAGAATATGCTGTTTTAGATGAGGCCGACGAAATGCTAAACATGGGCTTTTATGAAGATATTACTGATATTTTATCATATTCTCCAGAGGAAAAATGTACGTGGTTATTTTCTGCAACCATGCCAAAAGAGGTTTCTACAATTGCTAAAAAATTTATGAGCAATCCTGTTGAAATTACCGTTGGAAATAAAAATGAAAGCACAACCCAAGTATCCCACGAATATTATTTGATAAATTCCAGAGATCGATATGATGCCTTAAAACGTTTGGCGGATGCAAATCCTGATATTTTTTCTGTGGTATTTTGTAGAACGAAACGCGATACCCAAAAAGTAGCGGAACAACTTATTGAAGATGGTTATAGTGCCGGTGCATTACATGGTGATTTGAGTCAGAATCAACGTGATATGGTTATGAATTCGTTCCGAAAAAATCAAATTCAAATGCTGGTAGCGACCGATGTGGCTGCTCGTGGTATTGATGTGGATGATATTACACACGTAATAAACTACCAATTGCCTGATGAAATCGAAACCTACACGCACCGTTCTGGTCGTACTGGTCGTGCCGGAAAAACTGGTGTTTCCATGGTTATTGTTTCTAAAAGTGAAGTGCGTAAAATAAAAACCATCGAACGCATCATTAAAAGAGACTTTATAAAGAAAGAAATTCCAGAAGGTATGGAAATTTGCGAGAAACAATTAATGTCGCTTGCAAACAAAATCCATAATACCGAAATCAATCATGAAATCGATAAATATTTAACCAACATCAACGAATTATTTGCTGATACTTCAAAAGATGAATTAATCAAAAAATTCTTCTCGGTAGAGTTCACACGTTTCTATAATTACTACAAAAAATCTAAAAATCTTAACGTATCCGAAGGTAGAAGTGACGATCGTGAAGAAAGAAGAGAAGGCGGCAGAGAGCGCAGTCGTGATTTTGGCGGAAGCGCATCCGATTCTACACGTTACTTTATTAATGTAGGTAGCAAAGATGGTTACGATTGGATGAGTTTAAAAGACTTTTTAAAAGATGTTTTAGAACTTGGAAGGGATGATGTTTTTAAAGTGGAAGTAAAAGAAAGTTTTTCATTCTTTAATACCGAAAATGAATTAAAGGATAAAGTACTGGCTTTTTTCACCGACTTTAAACACAATGATAGATTTGTAAATGTTGAAGTCTCTGAAAACCGTGGTGGCGGTGGTGGCGGAAGACGCGACGACAGAAGCCGTGGCGGAAGACGTGATGATAAGCGTGGTGGCGACAGACGTTCTGCCCCAAGAAGTGATTTTGGAAATAGAGGTGACAGACGCAGTGATGATGCATCCAGACCAAGACGTTCTGGTGGTGATTTTAAGGGCCCTAACAGAGCAGCAAGACGTTCTGGAAGTGACTCAAAGCCAAGTGAATCCAGCATAGAAAGACCAAGACGTTCAAGACGTTAATCAACACTATTTGTTAATTTTAAGTCAAAATAAAATTCTAAAATCTATAATTAAGGTTTAGTTTAGTATTTTTATGACTAAATTAGAATTAACCTATTATATAACATGAGGCAATACCTTTTACTTTTTTCATTATTATTGTCTTCAGTTTTTTGTTTTTCACAAGAAGAGGAAGGAAGAGTAAAAGGCGTTGTTGTTGATGCTTCCAACGACAAAATTTTAGAGAGCGTAAACATTGTAAATCTCAATAAGGTTATTGGAACTAGTACCAATAGCAATGGTGAATTTGAAATTCCCGCTAAAGTAAACGATACTTTGCATTTCTCTTATTTAGGCTTCAAATCCATAAAAGTCCGTGTTACTAACGACTGGTTAAAATATGGTGATGCCAGTACTACTACCATTAAACTGACCGAACTTGCCCTAGCTCTTGAGGAAGTGGTTGTAAATCAATTAAAACTTACTGGTTATTTGGAAGTTGACATCAAACAAGTTCCTGCCATGAACACTAATTACCGATACAGTATTTCCGGATTACCAAGTACAGGTTATGAGGCTGGAAGACAATCTACCATCAATAAGGTATTAGGTTCTATATTTAATCCTGCAGATTTTTTACATCGCATGTTTGGCAAAAAACCAAATGAATTGCGAAAACTGAAAAAGATGAAGGAAGATGATGAAATTAGAAATCTACTTGCCTCGCGTTTCGACCGTGAAATGTTGACTGTTTTACTACAAGTAAATAAAGTGGATTTAGATGAAATCGTCAGTCAGTGTAACTACTCCAAAGGGTTTATACAAACGGCAAACGACCTTCAAATACTGGATGCCATAAGCGAGTGCTATGAAGAATACAAAGTGCTTAACAGGGATAGAGAAGGTAAATTGTAATAGTCACGACAAATTCCCACCAAAAAAAGTAATCTCAACATCTAACACATATAGCGTTTGGTTTATCTGTGTTAAACTTTGTTAATAGTAATCTTTTTATTACATGAATTCTATACATTTGGATTAAACCAAAATTCAACAGTGTAATGAAAAGCACTATTTACCTGTTTATTTTCTATTTATTCCCTTTAACCATAAATTCCCAAAGCATTCAAGGCGTTATTTATGATGCAGAATCTAAACTAAAAGACATCAAGGTTTCCAATATTTCCAAACAAATAACAACCTATTCCGATGATGCGGGCAACTTCTCAATAAACGCTTCTGTTAACGACACACTCGTTTTTTATTCCTTGTTTTATGAACAAAAAAAGCAAGTTATAACCAAAGTCGATTTTGAAAACAAAATGGTTATTGAATTAAAAAAGATAATGAATAATCTGGATGAAGTTGTTGTAAACGATCATTCAAAAACCAAAGCGTTTGACGCAGAAGAATATACAACGGATTTAAAAGTACAAATTACTGAGGATATTAAAAATAATCCGCATTTATATGGACAGGCTCCAAGTTATGGTTTAGATTTTATTGGGATTGCTTCGCTCATTGTCAAACTTTTCAAAAAGGATAAAGTCAAACCTGATGTTATAGAACCCATTAATTACAAACAACTGGATTCCTTGTTCTCTAAGGACAAATTTTTAAATGACAAATTTTTAGTGAATGAGTTAAAAATACCTTTGGAATATAAACCTTTATTCTTCGAATATTGTGAAGCCCAAAACATGAATGGCACTTTTTTAAATGAAGCCAATAACATGTTTTTGCTAGAGGAATTATTCAAATACAGTAAAGCTTTTAAAACCTTTTTGTCTGATTATGAACAGGGAAAAATAAAAGAATAAATAGTTTAATTCTTGTCCTCCAACAAAGGCACAAACCGAAATTCCCCAAATTCATGTTGTTCAAATTCCTTGCTATCCTTTCTAATAATCAAAGTCATAATTTGTGTAGGTTCACCAACAGGAATCACCAACCTACCTCCTATCTTTAACTGGCTCAACAAAGGTTTTGGCACAAAAGGTGCGCCAGCGGTGACAATAATACTATCAAAAGGCGCTTCTTCAGGCAAACCTTTATAACCATCACCAAAAATCAATTTTTTGGCGCGATAGCCGATTTTAGGCAAAAACAAACTCGTTTTTTTAAATAACTCTTGTTGGCGTTCTATACTGTAAACCCTAGCACCAAGCTCGCACAAAACAGCTGCTTGATAGCCACTACCTGTACCAATTTCAAGAATTTTATCGTCTTTTTTAACCTGAAGTAATTCCGTTTGGAATGCTACGGTGTAAGGCTGGGAAATGGTTTGGTCGGCTGCAATCGGGAATGCCATATCCTTATAAGCATAATCTAAAAATCCAGAATCCATAAATAAATGTCGGGGCACATTTCCTATGGCTTTCAAAACATTTACATCCGTTATTCCCTTGCCTTTTAGAACAGTAACTAATTGCTGTCTTAATCCTTTATGCTTAAATGTATCTTTCAAAAGTAGCGTCATTTCTCAATGCTAAAATTAGTCAAAGATTTTTAAGCTTAAAACTATTTAAACAGAATTTATTTTTAATAATTTGCGATTAAAATTTAGTAACGTAATACCAAAATCATGTGTTAATTATGCTATTTTTGTTTAAAACGGAAATATTATGCTAAACGTTGGTGTACTTGGTGCAGGTCATCTTGGGAAAATTCATTTAAGGCTTCTACAACAGTCAGAAAAATTCAACCTGGTTGGTTTTTATGATGCAGATGAAGTTAACGGCAAAAAAGTAGCTGCAGAATTTGGTTATAAATTCTTTAACTCTGTGGAATCCCTTATCGATGCCGTGGATGTGGTGGATATTGTAACGCCTACCCTGTCCCATTACGAATGTGCCAAACAAGCCGTTATAAAAGGCAAACATATTTTTATTGAAAAACCCATCACCAATACCGTTGAAGAAGCCGAAGAAATTAGAGCGTTGGTAGCCTTGCACAATGTAAAAGGACAAGTAGGCCATGTAGAGCGTTTTAATCCAGCATATTTAGCCGTAAAAGACGAGGTGAATTCGCCCATGTTTATTGAATCGCATCGCTTGGCGGAATTTAACCCTCGTGGTACCGATGTGCCTGTGGTATTGGATTTAATGATTCATGATATTGATATTATTTTAAGTACCGTAAAATCAAAAATTAAACATATTTCGGCAAGTGGCGTGGCTGTTATTAGCGATACGCCCGATATTGCCAACGCACGTATTGAATTTACAAACGGTTGTGTTGCCAACCTAACCGCTAGTAGGATTTCGTTGAAGAAAATGCGTAAGATTCGTTTTTTTCAAAAAGACGCTTACATTTCGGTGGACTTTTTAACGAAGCAATGTGAAGTGGTGAAAATGAAAGATGCTCCTGAAAATCCTGGGGATTTTGATATGGTTTTAGAAAATGCGGAAGGTGTGAAAAAACAGATTTATTTTGATAATCCGCCCATCCCTGAAAATAATTCCATTTTAGATGAATTGGAAAGTTTTGCTGATGCCATAAACAATAATACAAAGCCAGCGGTGACATTGCATGATGGTACGGAAGCGTTGCGTGTGGCAAACCAGATTATTAATTGTTTTTGATTAAAGTTGTTGCCACTAATTCACGAATATGATGTGGCAAAATAAATCTTTTGCCTCAGCAAATCTTAACAATGAGATTCCCTCCTGCGAGGGAATAAAAAGAAACTATTCAAATGAAAAATGTAGCAGTTATTGGAGCAGGCACCATGGGAAATGGCATTGCGCATACGTTTGCTCAAAACGGATTTAAAGTGCAACTTATTGATGTTAGTGAATCCGCTTTAAAAAAAGCCTTAGAAACCATTTCAAAAAATTTGGATAGAATGGTGACGAAAGAAACCATTTCCGAAGAAAAAAAAACTGAGACACTTTCAAATATTACAACATTTACCAATATCAAAGAAGGTGTTGAATACGCCAGTTTGGTGATTGAAGCAGCAACGGAAAACGTCGATTTAAAACTTAACATTTTTAAACAGTTGGATGCCGCTTGCCCAGATGATACCATTTTAGCCACCAATACCTCATCCATTTCCATAACGCAAATAGCATCGGTAACAACAAGACCTCACATGGTTATTGGCATGCATTTTATGAATCCTGTGCCATTAATGCCCTTGGTTGAAATTATAAAAGGGTATAATACCAGTGAAGAAGTCATCAAAACCATCATGACTATTTCCAAGCGATTAGGAAAAACACCCGTAGAAGTTAATGATTTTCCTGGTTTTGTTGCCAACCGTATTTTAATGCCCATGATTAACGAATCTATAGAAACACTTTATAATGGCGTTGCTGGCGTTTATGAGATTGACACCGTTATGAAATTAGGCATGGCGCACCCTATGGGACCTTTACAATTGGCAGATTTTATTGGTTTGGATGTGTGCTTATCTATATTAAATGTGATGTATGATGGTTTTAAAAATCCGAAATATGCTCCTTGCCCTCTATTGATAAATATGGTTAACGCTGGTAAATTAGGCGTAAAATCCGGGGAAGGATTTTATGATTATTCCGAAAGTAAAAAAGCCGAAAAAGTATCTAAACAATTTTTAAAATAGGTTTAGTCGTTAGTCGTTTAGAAACTTCGACTAAACAACTAACGACTAAACAACTTAACAACAAAAATGTCCATAAAAGAAAACCTCATTCATATAAAATCCGAGTTACCACCAAATGTTACCCTTGTTGCAGTTTCCAAAACCAAACCCGTAAACGATTTAATGGAAGCCTATGATGCTGGACAACGCATTTTTGGAGAAAATAAAATCCAAGAAATGGTTGAAAAACAGGAGCAAATGCCAAAGGATATTGAGTGGCACATGATTGGTCATGTTCAGCGCAATAAAGTGAAATATATGGCATCATTTGTGAGTTTGATACATGGTGTTGATAATTTTAAACTTTTGGAAGAGATAAATAAAGAAGCCCTAAAAAACAATCGGGTAATTCATTGTTTACTTCAAATTAAAATAGCTTCTGAAGATTCCAAATTCGGAATGGAACCAGACGAGGCACCAAAAATGATTCAATCTAAAGCGTTTTCAGAATTAAAAAATATTAAGATTGTTGGTGTTATGGGCATGGCGACTTTTACGGATGACCTCAACCAAATAAAAAATGAATTCACGCTGTTAAAAACCACATTTGATAGCCTTAAAACCATAGAATCTTTTAACTTTAAGCCAGAAATTATAAGCATGGGCATGAGTGGTGATTATAAACTTGCCATAGATTGTGGAAGTACCATGATACGCGTTGGAAGCAGTATTTTCGGGGAACGAAATTATAATTAACAACGACTAAACAACTCCACAAAAAACAAATAAACAATATTTTTGTACGCAATACTAGACATAGAAACAACTGGGGGCAAGTATAATGAAGAAGGCATCACCGAAATTGCAATCTACAAATACGATGGTCACAACATAGTTGATCAATTTATCAGTCTTATAAATCCAGAACGGGAGATTCAACCTTTTGTGGTGAATCTTACAGGCATCAACAGTGCTATGTTGCGCAATGCACCCAAGTTTTATGAAATCGCCAAACGGGTTGTTGAAATTACCGAAGATTGCATTTTAGTCGCCCACAACGCCCAATTTGATTACCGTATTTTGTGTACGGAATTCAGACGATTGGGATTTGAATTTGAACGTCCTTCGCTATGTACCGTTGAATTGGCTAAGGATTTAATACCAAATCAAGAGTCTTACAGTTTAGGAAAATTGGTAAGAGCACTTGGCATTCCTGTTGCGGATAGACACCGAGCTTCTGGCGATGCCATGGCGACTGTAAAATTGTTCAAAATGTTGCTTGATAAAGATACCTCAAAAAGCATTATTCAAGAATCTATTCGTTTAAATCCGAAACACCAATTAGAACCCAAACATATCAATATTATTGAGCAAATTCCTGCTGTTACAGGCGTGTATTATATTCATAAATCGGACGGTGAAATTATATATATCGGCAAAAGTAACAATATAAAAAAGCGCATTAATCAGCATTTTACCAATACCAATCCGAAATCCAAAAAATTACAAATGCAAGTGGCTGCCGTAACTTATGATGCTACTGGCAGTGAATTGGTCGCCCTTTTAAAAGAAAGTGAAGAAATAAAACGCAACAATCCTATTTACAACAGAGCGTTGCGCCGAAAAATATTTACGCACGCTTTGTACAGTTTTGTTGATGAACATGGGTACATCAATCTTAAAATTGATATTGCTGATGGCCGCAAAAATCCCATAACCACATTTGCCAATAGGCAAAGCGGAAAAACCTTTATGTTTAATGCTGTTGAAGAGTATCAATTATGTCAAAAACTAACGGGTATTTATAACACAAAAACGAGTTGTTTTAAATACGGCATTAAAGAATGTGCCGGTGCCTGTATCCAAAAAGAAGCACCGGAAGATTATAATAAACGCGTGGAAGCCCTCATCAATAAAAATAGTTACAAGAATAAAAATATGGTGATTATCGATAGAGGTCGTGATATTGATGAACGCAGCGCCATCCTAATTGAAAGTGGCGTTTTTAAAGGCTTGGGCTTTTTTAATTTGAATTACCAAATCAATAACATAGAGGTTTTGGAATCCATTATTACCAAAATGGAAAATAATAGAGATACCCAGCATATTATTCAAAGTTATTTGAGAAAGAGAAAGGATTTAAAGATTATCCATCTATAATTTTTTGTAGATTTGAGTCTATCTTTTTTTTATGGATACTGTAAAATCTAAATTCGATATCTTCCGGCAGAAAGTGCATATCATTATTTATGGCACGAATACCATTCCCGGCAAGTTATTCGACTTGGCATTACTTGGGCTCATTTTACTGAGCGTACTCATGGTGATGCTTGAAACGGTTGACTTTATAGATGAAAAATACCATAATTTTTTACTTGCTTGCGAATGGGTCATTACCATATTCTTTACCTTAGAATATATATTGCGCATCATTTCCATAAAAAAACCCTCAGAATATATTTTCAGTTTTTACGGCATTATTGATTTTATAGCTATTTTGCCCATGTACCTATCCTTTTTCTTAGGTGGTGCTCAAATACTCTCGGTTATTAGGGCATTAAGACTTTTACGTTTATTCAGGATACTTAATTTAGTAAGCTTTACAGGACAAGCATCGCAACTGAGATTAGCTCTTAAGACGAGCCGGATTAAAATTTTTGTATTCATCTATTTTATAATCATCGTTTGTGTGCTTTTAGGGTCATTAATGTATGTGATTGAAGGCAAGGAAAATGGCTTTACAAGTATTCCGGTGAGTATTTATTGGTGTATTGTCACCCTAACCACCGTTGGCTACGGAGACATCCACCCCATAACACCATTGGGCCAGGTTATTGCCTCATTCATCATGATTTTGGGTTACGGTATCATTGCCGTTCCTACGGGTATTGTTACAGCAGAATTGGCACAAAACAAACGTAAAGGAAGCATCTTTTTAGTCGGAAACCGAAATCCTTGTCCGAGTTGTGGCGAACAAGACCACATGGCGAAAGCCGAATTTTGCTATAACTGCGGACATAAATTACACGATGACTAAGTTTTTAATTTCCATTGTGGGGCCAACGGCCATTGGCAAAACCGCTTTAAGCATCAAACTGGCGCAACATTTTAAAACGGAAATTATTTCGGCAGATTCCAGACAGTTTTTTAAAGAAATGCATATTGGAACGGCTGCACCAACACAAGAAGAACTCGCCGCTGCTAAGCATCATTTTATACATCATAAATCCATTCAAGACCATTATAACGTTGGTGCTTTTGAAAAAGAGGCGCTGCAATTTTTAGAAACGCTTTTTAAAACCAAAGATGTGGTGATTATGGTTGGTGGTTCTGGATTGTATGTAGATGCCGTTACCAAAGGTTTGGATGATTTCCCTGAAGTTGATAGCAACATCCGTGTGACACTAAATACGGATTTAGAAACCAAAGGGCTTCCCTATTTGCAGGAACAATTAAAGCAATTGGATTTAACATCGTATAACACGATTGCCATTGATAATCCGCATCGGGTGATTCGCGCCTTGGAAATCTGCATTGGCACTGGCAAACCTTATGCCTCTTTTTTAAATAAAGATAAAACCAAACGTGATTTTAAAACGATTACGATTGGGCTCACCGCCGATAGACCCATTATTTACAACCGCATCAACCAACGTGTAGATATGATGATGCAAGCAGGATTATTAAAAGAAGTGGAGAGCTTGTTGCCGTACCAACATTTAAATGCGTTAAATACGGTTGGCTATAAAGAACTTTTTAATTATTTAAATGGCGACTGGGAATTGGAATTTGCCATTTCTGAAATTAAAAAAAACACACGCCGTTTTGCTAAACGCCAACTGACTTGGTTTAAAAAAGATGACAGTATTTT
Organism: Flavobacteriales bacterium 32-35-8; assembly: GCA_002280395.1. GTDB lineage: Bacteria > Bacteroidota > Bacteroidia > Flavobacteriales > Flavobacteriaceae > Confluentibacter. Next base: position 6,671 of record NCDW01000003.1, on the reverse strand, counting down.
GTGGTTTGATTATTTGAGTGATATTAATGAAATTATTAAAATTATGGAAGCCAAACTAGTTTAATTACTATTTGACTTTATCAGAAAAAAAAGTCGAACTTTGTTTAACTGCCGATAAACAAACATTAAAACGTTTTTTTATCTAAATAGTTAAACAAACCTCCCAAAAAAAACCCAACTCACTACTCCAACCACTCCTTAAAATCCTTAACCCGTTCCCTAGCTACAATAACTTCATCAGCATTATAAGATTTCAGTTTTATTTGCAAACGCGAATTGGTATAACTTACCATATCTTTTATGGCATGGATGTTTACAAAAAACTTGCGGTTTATTCTAAAAAAGGTTCGTGGTTCCAGTTCGTTTTCTAAGAGTTCTAACGTGGTGTCCAACAAATAATTTCTACCATCGGTACAATGTAAATAGGTACCTTTATTTTCGCTGTAAAAACACTCAATATCATCTATATTAATCAGTTTAATGTGCTGTCCCACTTTTACCGAAAAGCGTTTTTTATACTCACGGTCTATCGGGTTTACCAATAGTTTTTTAATGTCATTAAAATCGATATTCACGGTTTGCTTTTGTGGGATGCGCTCTTGGTATTTTTTTACGGCCTTAGCCAAATCGTCTTCATCAATCGGTTTTAATAAATAATCGATGCTATTCAATTTAAAAGCTTGTAGCGCATATTCATCATAAGCCGTGGTAAAAATAACGGCACTTTTAATATCAATGGTTTCAAAAATTTCAAACGACAAACCATCGCTCAACTGAATATCAAGAAAAATCAAATCGGGGTGCTGGTTATTCTGAAACCAATCCAACGATTCCTCCACCGAATGCAACATGGTTTTCGCTTGAATCTCCAGTTTTTCCAACATACGTTGCAAACGACGAGCCGAGGGTTTTTCGTCTTCTATGATTATTATATTCATGTGCTTTATAATGTTTTGCTTTTTCTTATCCATTTTGATTTATTGATATTAAAAAAGATACCCCCTAATAATAATATCACCACTGTACCTATTGCTACCATTCCAAAAAAAGGTGTCTGTGGAATCCTTGTTAGAATTTCAGCAGCAAATGCTGAATAAAGTCCTATAACAGACCAATACATGAGTGATACATGCTGATTTCTCCATGTATTCACGGGTTTCTTTCTCCACACTGGAATCATTCCAAGTATGATCGTTATTAAACTGAATAGAGTTGCATAATGAAATATTCCCCATGTTTTAAACAATCTATAAATCATCAAAGCAGTTAGTATTAAAATTCCCATGCTAATCACATAGAGGTATCCAATTTGTTTGTGCCGTTGTGTTCCTTTTTTTAAAATCAAAACCAATGTTCCAAACAGAAGCGCAAAACAGGATGAAATGAGATGAATAAGCCCTGTATTGTCTCCAACTAAATTTTCCATTTATTATCAATTAGGTTAATGAATGTGATTGTTTTTAATATGCCATGAATATGACACATCGAAATTCCTAAAACAACATCTATTATTCCCATGTTTTCTTATCCTTATCCATGAATTCCTGAACTTTTCGGTCTTCCCAATTTTTAGAGAACATGAGGTTTTTACCAAACACGCCCAAAGCATGAAACCCCAACCCGATGCCCCAAAAAAGTGCCGTAGAAAATGTACCAAAATGTGTGATATCTCCTCCATTTACCACAACCATCCCGATTAAAAATAAATTCACCACCACATACCAGAACGCATGCCAGTAAAATCCTTTTAATTCTTTCAATCTTTTTTCCGCTCTAATGTAGGCGTCTTCTTTTTTAAAATTTTCCATGGCTTTATATCTTTTAATTCCAACGCTTTTGATCTTCTTCTTGCCTCATAAACTGTTCTATCTTACGTTTTTCCCAGTTACTTCCTAAAAAGGTATCACTCACATACACCCTAAAAGCATGAGCTAACAAACCAATTCCCCAGCCTAACATAGGAAACCAAAACCATTGGAACTCCCAATAGGTTCTGTAATTAATATAGATTAAAAACGGCATTACAAAAACATAAGATATAAGGTTGTAATAAAAATTCTTAAGTTCTTCAACATGGTTACGGGCTCTTATGTAGCTATCTTCCATTTTAGATTCTGATTGTTGTGTTCTCATAATTGATATTTGTTTTGTAAGCATTGGTATGGCGACTGCAAACCTAGTGGCTTCTTTGTTAATGTTTATTTTTTTATTTGTTAATAAATCATAGCGTTGCATGATGTTGTTTAAACCCAAGCCGCTACTCTTTTTTACGATGTCTTTTAGCTGAAGATTATTCTCCACAACTAAATAATTACCGTCTTCATAAATTTTAATGTGTAATGGTTTGTTTGATGTTACCATATTATGTTTTACGGCATTTTCTAAAAGCAGTTGTAATGATAAAGGCACCACTTTACTTTCTGGATTTGACGACTTATCGGGCATTTCAAAAATAATGCTATCCTCAAAACGCATTTTTAATAAGGACATATAGGTTTTTGCGAATTCCAATTCTTCGTCAACCAACACCAATTCTTTATCTTTTTGTTCTAAAACATAGCGATAGACTTTGGAAAGCGATGTGGTAAATTTTTGGGCATTTTCCGGATTTTCTTCAATTAAACTCGTCAGCACATTCAAACTATTAAATAAAAAATGGGGATCTAACTGATTTTTTAAAGCATCGAACTTGGCACTTGCAGTACCCGCAATAACTTTTTGTTCCTTTATTTTGTTTTGCTGATATCTGTTATAGAAATATACAATGTGAAAGATGCTAACAATGGTTAAAGTCATCCAGAGTCCGAATTGATAATACTTAAAACGTTCACCTGCTACAAACTCAAAAAACGATTCACCGTTAAATACCACCGCTTTCATGGCTCTCAAAAGAAACAAGCCTATTAAGGTTATTAGCGTAGAACCAATAACACCTATAACTATTCGCTTTATTCTATCTGTTTTTTTCCATGCAAGTTTTTCCAGATAATTGAAAAAGTACATATTAGAAAATCCGAGAAGAAAAGCATATAACTGGAATATTAAAAAATCGACTAAACCTTCATTTAAACTTTCATATTGAAAGCCATGAAATAATAGGTTGCCAATAACATATACAAGGCATCCAATTACAAAGGTTAAGATGATATTTTTAGTCAATTTAGTCATCGTGTTTTCTTCAAGTTACAAGTATTATTTTAAGTCAATTCTTTTAATGGTGTTTCTGCTTTAAAGTTAGCAAAAAGTTTGAATGGGATTTTTAATTTCGGTTGTCCGTTTGGCAACCCCAAAACCAATAAAGTGGTCATAAGAATGAGATGTTTCATAATTGTATTTTTAAATCATGAAACAAATATCTTACGGAAGTGAAGAAAATAAAAAACGCATTACCCGAACTGTCATTTATTATTGCTGAATTGTTATTTAAAACCACTACAATAAAAAAACGGCCAACCATATGTGATGGTTAACCGTTTAAAACAATCAAACTCAATATAAAACCTAACGGGTTTATCTTTTTAATTTACTGCCACTACAAAGTTTATTGGCAAGCTAAATGGTACTGGTACTGGTTTCCCTCTTTGTTTACCGGGAATCATTTTAGGCAATGTACTTATAATCCTTACAGCTTCATTTTCTAAAACCTTATCTGGTCCCCTGGTTCTTATTTTTGTGATGCTACCATCTTTATCGATAGTAAATATGACAGAAACTCGCCCGTGTATTCCTAATTCTAATGCTACTTGTGGATATTGGAAATTCTTAACCACATGGGCCTGTATTTTTTGTTCAAAACACGCTCTTTTTTGAGCTTTACTTAAATTTTCGCATCCAGGAAAAACAGGCACTTCCTCAATGATTGCAAAAGGTACTTCTACTTCTTCTTCTATTTCCTTAACTGCTACGTCGCGAACGGCTACAACCGGCTCTGCTATTCTATCATTCTGATTTGTTTCTGTACTCTCAATAACAGTTTCCTCGATGTCTTCTACATCTTCAACAATTTGAAGGGCCTCAGTTACTACGGCAGGCGGTGGTGGTGGCGGTGGCGTATTTATATTGGTTATTGGAATCTCTTCTTCTACTTCTTTTTCTAAGTCTAATATACCAATATCTATAGCTTCCTTATCATACGTTTTATATTCTAAAGCTTGCCATGTAAAGAATAACATGATATTAAGCCCGATGGCAAAATATAAACTACTATTTCTGCCAATTTCTACTTCTGGGTTCTTTTTAACTTGCATGACTCTTAATTTTTATAGTATAAAATTATTTCAATGAGCCATTATTTACTATGATAATTGTCATATCTCACCCAAAAAAACCATACATTTTTTTCGAAAAAAAAGCTGTCCTTTTTTAAGACAGCTTCTGGCATATACCAATAAATTTTGGTTTTTATGAAATATCAATGGTTCGCGGAGGTTTTTGTTTGGCTTCTTCTTTTTTAGGAAGATGTACGCTTAAAATACCTTCGTTATAGGTTGCCTTAATATTTTCGTCTTCCACGGTTTCTGGCAATGTAAACGTTCTTTTAAAGGACGAATAACCAAATTCCCTACGGGTATAACCGGTTTCTCTTTCTTCTTTGCTTTCTTCTTTGGTTTCAGCAGAAATAGATAAAATATGATTATCTAAATCGATGTTGAAGTCCGATTTTTTCAATCCTGGAACGGCCATTTCAACAATAAAAGCATCGGCGACTTCTTTAATATTTACTTTAGGAAGTGAAATTCCTGTGTTGAAATTTGAAGAAAATAAGGTTGGAAATTCTCCTAGAGGAAAATCCTCTAACCAAGTTGATAAATTTGGGAAGTTTGACAATCTGTTTTTATTTGCTGTTGTTAAACCTCCATTTTTTGTTACTGTTGCTAAATTGCTCATAATTAAAAATTTTTAGTTAAACATTATTTCATTGATTTACATTTCAACAGACAAAAAAAATACCAAAACATCATTTGGCAGAAAACGACTCTTGCTTTAAGATGGTGTTAACATACAAATGACATTTTTTCATTTTTACAGCATAAAAAACTGTCACAATTTCAGAACAATAAAAACACAAATACCTAAATACTAGATTATTAAATACTTAAAAATAAACCAGCCTACTTGCAAGGTTATTAAACTAAAATCCATTAATTTCGTCTAAATTTTAATCCCAATTCAAAATGGAGCTTACAACACCTTGGATCATTTTAGTAGTTTATGCTTTAGCACTTTTATTTTTTGATTTTTTTGTATTACATAAAAAAGGCTCATTGCCATCTACCAAGAAAGCTATTTACGAAACTATCTTTTTTGTTGCCAACGGACTTTTATTTTCTATTGTAATTTTTTGGTTTTATAATTCCCAACTTGTTGATAACCCCACCAATCTTACTCCCGATAAAGCCGTCTTAAATTATTTAACGGGTTATATTGTTGAGTTATCGTTAAGTGTTGACAATTTATTTGTTATTGCCGCCATTTTTGCCTCATTTAAAATTCCGCTGAAGTCCCAACACCGACTGCTATTTTTAGGTATTTTAGGTGCCATCGTATTTAGAGCCATTTTAATAAACTTGGGCCTTGTGCTTATGAACAAAATACAGGGCATGAGCATTGTCTTTGGTCTGTTCTTATTGTTTACAGCCATAAAAATGCTAAAAAGCGATGCGGAACATAAAGAAAAAGATCAAAGTAAAGGCTTATCGAAGTACTTTAGGCTCACTAAAGTTATTGATGGTGAAAAATTTACAACGGTAGTTGACGGCAAAAAAGTATTTACGGCACTATTTGGAGCCTTAATTACCATAGAATTTACGGATTTACTTTTTGCACTCGATAGTATTCCTGCCATATTATCCATCACAACCGATCCTTATATTGTTTACAGCTCTAACATTTTTGCCATTATGGGCTTGCGTTCGCTTTACTTCTTTCTATCAAGCATGCTGGAAAAATTCGCGTATCTTAAATACAGTGTTTTCTCCATCTTATTATTTGTTTCGATAAAATTAATAAGCTCACAATATTTCCATATTCCAGAGTGGTTTTCGTTATCGTTTATTGCGCTTTCATTAGGCATTGGCATCTATATTTCCACTTTAAATATCAAGAAACTACAATTAAACATGTTATTGTAGTTCTTGTTTTAACCTTTTTAAATCATACAACAAATGGGCAAAACAAAACCGTAACCCACGAAAACCAACAGTGGATACAATATTATAATGAAACCAAATTAAACAAAAACTGGACATTGCTGGCAGATGCCAGTTTTCGGTGGCGAGATGGTTTTGATGAAAACGCACAGTTTATTGCGAGATCCGCTTTGGGATATTATAAAAAAAATCTCAGGGTTTCTGGTGGTTTTGCATATTCTAGCTTTTATACGCAAGATACTTTAAATAGGGTTGAATACCGACCGCATCAAGAAGTGGTGTTTAGCAGTGGTAAAAAAGTGAAATTCAATCACCGACTTCGGGTTGAAGAACGCTTTTTCAACCTACTTAATAATTCTGACAACACGTTTAATTTTCGTTTTAGATATAGCTTTGCCGTCAGTTTCACCCTATTTAAATTATCTAAAACCAATCCTGAAAGTCTGTTTATATTACGGATTAATGATGAAATTTTTATAAACGCAGGCAAGGAAATACCCACCCAGACTTTTGACCAAAATA
>NCDW01000221.1 GCA_002280395.1 Flavobacteriales bacterium 32-35-8 | reverse complement strand
TATTCGGAAAGCTTCAATCTCTTCTTTAGATTGTGTTGAAAAAGTTTCGGCTTCGGCTATAAGTTCTTTTATCTTATCTATCATAACATCCTTAAAATGATGGCAAATTTAATTAAATTCTTGGCATTACTAGGAAGACCGACGAAGTAATCTGTTAAAAACGCAATGATTAAAATTAGAAACTAAATTATTTATGGATTCCTGCCTGCGCAGGAATGACAAAAAAACTAATCAATATACTCCGTTTCCAAAAAATAGTTAACAATGGCTTCTTTCATTAAAACCGATTGCTCGCCTGCTTTTAAATGTGGCAAAGTTGCCAATGCCTTATAGTGCGGCCAACCGTCATCATCTACAAAATCGAGTTCATAGTAGCCATAAGGTTTTAATAACTTGCAAATAGCAATATGCATTAAATCCAATTTTTGGTCTTTTTTAAATGTCATCCCTATCTGCCCAAGTTCCTGAACGCCTATCAGGTAAATGATAGCATCTAAATCTAATAGGTCGCCATCTGCAAATTGAGCGGACAGTTTTTTTACTACCAAATCCCAGCGTTCTTTTAATTGTTCGTCTCTTGCCATTTTTATAAATTACAAAGTAATAAAGTTACAAAGTTAAGTTATATTTGATAAAAATAGTTTCAATATGAGCATTTTGGATCTTGTTTTACTTGCCTTTCTAATTTTAGGATTGGTACGTGGTTTTATAAACGGTTTTTTTGTGGAATTGGCTTCGGTAGTGGCTTTAATTGCTGGTATTTACGGCGCATTCCATTTTAGTAGTTACTTGGCTTCTTTTTTAAAGGACAAAGTCGATTGGGAAGAAAACACGGTTAATATGGTGGCGCTTATTGGGACTTTTGCCATTATTGTATTAATCATTTCTTTGGCAGGAAAAGCACTCACCAAAATAGCTGACTTTGCAATGCTAGGACTTTTTAATAAAATAATAGGAGCTGGTTTTGGCGGATTGAAAGCAGCATTAATATTGAGTGCTTTTTTAATTATTTTAGATAAAATGAATGCCGATATTTTATTTGTGAAAGAAAAAGACAAGGAACAATCCGTGCTTTACAATCCTGTGAAATCTATCATTCCTTCTTTATTTCCGAATATTATTGTGAACGGGAAACCCATTGGGGAAGACCTAATTGAAGGTGAGGTTAATGAAAAATAGATTTAGAAGACTTTAATCTAAATGATAAATCTCTCGTATGTTTTTAAGAATATCATCAAAATCTATTTTTAAATCGATGATTTTTCCTGTATGCACATCAAACACCCAGCCGTGTACTGTTAAACCTCGCTGCCTCACTGCTTTTTGTACCGCTGCTGTTTTTAATAGGTTTACACATTGCTCTTGAACGTTCAATTCAACAAGTCGGTCATACTTTTTTTCTTCATCAGAAATCTGGTTCAATTCATTTTTATGAATTCTATAAACATCACGAATATTACGCAACCACGGATTTAAAATCCCTAAATCCACCGATTGCATAGCGGCTTTCACGCCTCCACAAGCATAATGTCCACAAACAATGATATGTTTTACTTTTAAAAAATCTACAGCATAATTAACAACAGACATCACGTTTAAATCGATGCTAATGACCATATTCGCTATATTTCGGTGCACAAAAACTTCGCCTGGTTTCGCGCCCATAAGTTCTTCGGTAGACACACGGCTATCTGAGCATCCTATATATAATAATTCTGGAGTTTGCCCTTTTCCTAGTTCCTCAAAATAATTAGCATCTACATCTAATTTATCTTGAATCCATTGTTTGTTGTTTTCGAATATGCTGTCTATGTTCATTAAAAATTTATTTCTCTAAAGATAACCTAATTAAATTAAAGAGACTTTATATCTTCTTCGGGAATCCAACCCGTTTTTCCATCGGCCAATCTAATTTTTTTCCAGCTTTTAACGGTATCTAAAATCTGCACTTTTGTGCCTTCGTGAAGCGTAAACGATTCCTCGCTGCGTAAATTAGGCTCAGATTTCACTTTACTTTCCTGAACAAAAACAATAGCCGGTTTATCATTCTTATCTAAATTGAATTTGTGAAAAGCCAATGTTAATGTGATTACTATTAAAAATACGGATACCATACTACCTATAAAAGCCAATCGCTTTCTTAATGTAGAGTAGGCAAAATAATAGAATAGAAATAGGACAACAAAACAAAAAACTAAGATGACCGACGTTTTTGCCCACCCATCAAAGGTCATGTAATTCGTGATATTTTTTATGAGTTTAGATAAGCCTGCTTCCGGAATGGCATCAATAGCATCAATCGTCATATTTCTAGCAAATGACAAATTATTTTTGATGTCATTATCATTAGGAGCTAATTGCAGCGCTTTTTCATAATAAAAAATACTTGGGGCTACTTTATTTAATTTATAATAAGCATTACCCAAATTATAATACAATTCTGCCGAATGGTTTTTTGAATTTAGAATCGTTTTGTATGCATCGATGGCTTCATTGTATTTCCCTTGATTATACAACGTATTACCTTTTTCGAATAAAGCGGTGTTTTGAGTAAACCCAAAAGTTGTTATTAAAAAAATCAATATAAATAAGTGTCGTTTCATTTTTAATCTTTTATCAAAATGGATTCCTGTCTTCGCAGGAATGACAAAATTTATCGGGCTTGTTTATCAATTAATGAAATGGTTTTTGCAGCTTTTTCATAATCTTCCTGCATGGTTACTGCTGTTATGGGCGTGTATCTCGCTAAATCACAATTGAGCATAATACTATTAAAGTCTGTCATTGTTTCAGCTTCTACGCCTCGTTCTAAAAGCAATTCGTTTATTCTGTCTTTACTTAATTCACTGGTTTCTATATGTAGTTTGGCTTTTAAGTAATTATGCAAGGCTTTTTCCATGGCAATATAAAATTCTTCTTTTTTGCCAAGAGCTTTTTTCGCATGACTTAGATATTTTTTAGCCAATCTATCGGCTTTTCGTATCCTGTTTCCATACACATCGGCATCTCTATCGGCTTTTTTCCTTCTGATAACAATCGCCAACGGAATCGCTAAAAAAGGCAGTAACAAAGAACTCCAAAACAATGGGGTTTTGAAAAAATAATGAGATGCTACAGATGAAAAATTGGTTTTTGTTTTAATAAATGCAAACTGATCTTTATTTAAAACGACTTGTTGCTTTACCCCCGAATTTGAATTAGCTACCGAGCCAGAAGCCGGCCCTTCTAAAACGTCAATAACTATTTCGTTGGAATTTAAGGTTTTATAAGTTTCGGTTTTGGGATCGAAATACGAGAACGAAATACTTGGAATAGGGTATTTTCCCTTAAACTGTGGCACTATTGTATATGTGTCTGCAATACGCCCTTGCATACCAACCAAATCGGTTCTAACACTTTCATTGTGTTCTGGTTCATAAACTTCCAAAGAACTTGGCAAGGTTAATTTTGGTAAATTAAATAATTTTAAATTCCCATTTCCTGTTACCTCAACGGTTGCTTGAAGAGATTCTGAAGCATCCAACTGTGTTTTTGTAGTAGATACTTTAAAGTTGAAATTACCAACAGCCCCAGTAAAGTCAAGAGGTTTTCCGGTTTCAGGCAATGGTTTAACATCAATGGTTTTTTTGCCAGCCGATACCGTTTTATTTACTTGTGCCATCATTTGTCCACCAAAAATATTCCGTCTATTTGTTGGTACTTGTACGGCTATATCTAAAGTTAAAGGCTCAATATCTAATTTACCTGTTTTTTGAGGATATAAAACGGTTTTACGCAACACTAAATAACGGTATTGCTCACCGTTATAAGTTCCCATTTGAACTTTTAATCCTTGTGTATCAATATTCTGACTCCAAAAATCATTAAATCTTGGGCTATCTATTTCATGCCAATTATCAACCCCTGTTGTTGGAGACACATAAAGTTTGTAAACAACTGTAATGGCTTCATTTAGATACGGGTTTGTTTTTGAAACCTCAGCTACTAAATGAATGGTTTCATTCGCTACATACTCTGGATCGTTAGGGTCTTTAGGTATTTCAACCGCTGATGTTACCTCAACTTTTATTGGTGTGGTTTTATAAGTTTCCCCATTTATATTAATGGTGGCTTGACTTATGGTGAAATTTCCTTGCTTTTTTGGTGCTAAAAAATAACTGTAGGTTTTATGATATGACCTTACACCGTTAATCCACGAATTACTAACAGATTGATTCGGCCCACCAATAACCGTAAAATCTGAAAAAGTTGGCGGATTAAAATTATCGCCATCTTGGTTCATTTCAAAATCAATACGTAAACGCTCATTAACACCAAGCCTGTTTTTACTGACTTTTGCCTCAAATTTTACTTGA
>NCDW01000220.1:3401-7783 GCA_002280395.1 Flavobacteriales bacterium 32-35-8 | reverse complement strand
ATAAGAAATTTTCTATTTTAATTATTTTTTACAGACTTTGATGCTTATTTTTGTAGTTAAGCATCATGCTTTTAAACATAATTAATACTTTAAAACTATGTCAATATTAAGGTTTCACGCTATTAAAGAATCACTTGCAAATAGGCCAATTCTGGTAGAAGAAAAAGAACGTCGTTCAGATATATTTGGTAAAAATGTTTTTAATGAAACTACCATGCGGCAATATTTAACAAAGGATGCTTTTAATGGTGTTATGAATGCTATAAAACATGGAAAAAAAATCGATAGGAATATTGCCGATCAAGTAGCATCTTCTATGCGTGATTGGGCATTATCTAAAGGAGTTACCCACTACACCCATTGGTTTCAGCCTTTAACCGGTGCAACGGCAGAAAAGCACGATGCATTTTTTGAAACGGTAGATGATGGCATGTCTGTTGAGAAATTCGGAGGAAATCAGCTAGTACAACAAGAACCAGATGCGTCTAGCTTCCCTAGTGGCGGTATTAGAAATACATTTGAAGCCAGAGGTTACACGGCTTGGGATCCAACATCTCCCGCCTTTATTTATGGAAAAACACTTTGTATTCCAACGATATTTGTGGCTTATACAGGAGAAGCATTGGATTATAAAACCCCTTTATTAAGAGCTTTGCAAGCGGTTGATAGCGCTGCTACCGAAGTCTGTAAATATTTTGATAAAAATGTTAGAAAAGTCACTTCGTCATTAGGTTGGGAACAGGAATATTTTTTAATTGACAAAGCTTTGGTTGCCAGTCGTCCAGATATCATTTTAACTGGCAGAACGTTGCTGGGTCATACTTCAGCAAAAGGACAGCAATTGGACGATCATTATTTTGGATCCATTCCCAATAGGGCGTTGAATTTTATGCGTGATTTGGAAATTGAATGTATGTATTTGGGTATTCCGGCAAAAACACGTCATAATGAAGTCGCTCCCAATCAATTTGAATTGGCTCCTATTTATGAAGAAGCTAATTTAGCAGTCGATCATAATTCATTATTAATGGATATCATGGGGCGCGTGGCTTCTAGACATAATTTTAAAATATTATTACACGAAAAACCATTTGCGGGTGTGAATGGTTCTGGGAAACACAACAATTGGTCATTGTCAACTGATACAGGGGTAAACCTTTTAGGCCCGGGAAAAACACCTATGAGTAACCTTCAATTCTTGACCTTTTTTGTAAATACTATTAAAGCGGTGCATGAAAATGAGGAACTTTTACGAGCGACTATTGCTTCAGCGGGTAATGACCACAGATTGGGTGCCAATGAAGCGCCTCCAGCCATTATGTCCGTGTTTATTGGGGAACAATTAACCAAGGTTCTGGAAGAGCTGGAAGGTGTTACCAAAGGAAAACTGTCGCCAGAAGAAAAAACGGATTTAAAACTGAATGTCATTGGAAAAATCCCCGATGTTTTATTGGATAATACCGATAGAAATAGAACGTCGCCATTTGCGTTCACAGGTAATAAATTTGAGTTTAGAGCGGTAGGTTCGCAAGCCAATTGCGCCAACCCAATGACCATTTTAAATACCATTGTCGCGAAACAATTAAAGGATTTTAAGGTGGAAGTAGATGCGCTTATTGACGGTAAAGGCTTGAAGAAAGATGAAGCCATTTTTAATATTTTAAGGGAATATATCAAAGGATTAAAAAATATATTATTTGAAGGCAACGGTTATAGTGATGCATGGGAAAAGGAAGCTAAAAAGCGTGGTTTAAGTAATAATAAAACAACTCCAGAAGCTTTAAAAGCCAAGATTTCCAAGAAAACAATTGCTCTGTTTGAAGAAATGGAAGTGATGAGTAAAGTAGAAATGGAAGCACGTTATGAAGTTGAGATGGAAGATTATATCAACCATATTCAAATTGAAAGTAGGGTTCTGGGTGATATTGCGCGAAACCATGTAGTACCGACCGCCGTGAAATACCAAAACATTTTAATTGATAATGTGAAAGGTCTCAAAGATATTTTTGAAGATAATTACAAGAAATTGGCTAAAGAACAACTGATTTTAATTGAAGAAATATCCACGCACATTGAAAGTATCAATGCGAATGTTACAAAAATGACCAATGAACGTAAGAAGGCTAATAACATGCAGGACATCGAAAAGAAAGCGCATGCGTATTGCTTTAATGTAAAACCTTTGTTTGATGATATCCGATATCATTGTGATAAATTGGAGTTACTGGTGGATGACGAAATTTGGCCGCTAACAAAATATAGGGAACTCATGTTCACTAGATAGTTCATATCATTTGGAAAATCCTGCTTGAAAAAGCGGGATTTTTTAATTCAAAAAATTAAATTTGCAGCACAATACCATATTATGAGTCAAGAAGTAAGTAAGCGTTATGCAGGACGTGGTGTTTCTGCATCAAAAGAAGATGTTCACAATGCTATAAAAAATATCGATAAAGGCTTGTTCCCAAAAGCATTTTGCAAAATCGTTCCCGATTATTTAACTAATGATGAAGATTATTGTTTGATTATGCATGCGGATGGTGCGGGTACAAAATCATCTTTGGCCTATATGTATTGGAAAGAAACTGGTGATATTTCGGTTTGGAAAGGCATTGCGCAAGATGCATTAATTATGAATATTGATGATTTATTATGTGTTGGTGCTACCGATAATATCATATTATCTTCAACCATCGGGAGAAATAAAAATCTGATTCCTGGTGAGGTTATCTCAGCAATCATAAATGGCACGGAAGCCTTGATTTCTGAATTGAAATCCTTCGGAGTTACCATACATTCTACTGGTGGTGAAACTGCTGATGTAGGCGATTTGGTTCGGACTATCATCGTGGATTCTACCGTAACGGCCAGAATGAAACGCAGCGATGTTATTGATAATGCCAATATTAAAGTCGGCGACGTTATTGTGGGTCTTGAAAGTTTCGGACAAGCTACTTATGAAACCTCGTATAATGGAGGTATGGGAAGTAATGGTTTAACCTCTGCTCGTCATGATGTGTTCGGTAAATATTTAGCAAAAAAATATCCTGAAAGTTTTGATGCATCCGTTCCTGAGGATTTGGTATATTCCGGACACATGTCATTAACAGATGCTGTTAAAGATTCACCTATTGATGCTGGTAAATTGGTGTTATCGCCAACAAGAACTTATGCGCCCATCATCAAAAGAATCTTGTCAAAATATACGAGTAATGATATTCATGGGATGGTTCACTGTTCTGGGGGTGCGCAAACAAAAATTCTTCACTTTATAGACCAATTCCATATTGTAAAAGACAATTTATTTCCTGTGCCGCCATTGTTTAAACTCATACAAGAGCAATCTAAAACAGATTGGAAGGAAATGTATCAGGTTTTTAATTGCGGGCATAGAATGGAATTATATGTTTCGCCCGAAATAGCAGACGATATCATTTCCATCTCCAAATCCTTTAATGTGGATGCTAAAATTATAGGTCGTGTTGAAGATTCAAAAATTAAGAAGCTTACAATAAAAAGTGAGTTTGGGGAGTTTAGTTATTAAATTCACAATAGTTACCTATAAACGGAACGGTTTTTGGTGAATAGTATAATTTTTAAATCAAGCTTTAATTTCTGTTTTAGCGAATAAATGATTCATAGCCAACCATGAAGAACATATTTTTTATTTTATTTTGCTTCCTATTCAATCTCTCAATAGCTCAACCAGATTCACTGTTTTTAAAAAATAAAGATGAAAAAGAGAAAGGTCCGGAATGGATTCAAAAAAATAAGTTTACTATAGACTTAAATGAGGTCACCTTTGTAAATTGGAATGCTGGAGGTAGTAATTCCATATCGGCGTTAATAGGGTATCAGTTTTCATATGATTATTCAGATAGATATTTTTTCTGGAAAAACAATCTTGTCGCTGGTTATGGTATTAATGGTCAGCAAGGTAGGGAAACCAGAAAAACAACGGATTTACTAGATGTTAATTCGAATTTCGGATTTAGTCCAAACGAAAAATCTAATTGGTTTTATTCCGCGAGGTTTAATTTTAAAACCCAATTTGCTGATGGATATCAATATCCCAATACAAGTAACCCCATTTCCAAGCTTATGGCTCCTGCTTATTTATTTTTTGGATTTGGTATGGATTATGGAAAAAATATTGACAATTTGTCTCTTTATTTATCACCCATTACCCTAAAAGCCACGTTTGTTTTAGATGATGCTTTAGCAAATGCCGGTAGATTTGGGGTAACCCCGGCCGTTCTTGATGTCGATGGGAACATTATTACGCCAGGTAAGCATACCAGACAAGAAGCTGGGATTTTAATAAATAATAATTACAAAAAGGGAGTTGCTGAAAATGTGGTTGCTGAAAGTATTTTGAGTTT
>NCDW01000220.1:0-3328 GCA_002280395.1 Flavobacteriales bacterium 32-35-8 | reverse complement strand
TCAGACTATATAAATAATTTCGGAAATGTGGATGTTGATTGGCGCCTGAATTTCAATTTTAAAGTGAATAGTTTTGTGAGAGCGACATTTGAGTCCCATATTAGATATGATGACGACGTTAAAACAACCGTGCCATCAGCGACGGTTGAAGGAGAGTTTGACGAAGCGGGCGCTAAAGTACAATGGAAACAATTTTTAGGCATTGGCTTTGCGGTCGATTTTTAAACTTTATTTTTTATTATTTCAAAAATTTGTTAACTTTTTAATGTTGATAAATATTTAATTTATTGAAAATCAAATTATTAACATTTGTATCTTGATAACTTCATGACATTTGTCATGTTTTAGGTTTATTTTTTTTTGTTATTTTATGGTTACTGTAAAAACCTAAATTTTAAAATAACAATGAATCTAAACCTCACCAAAGTCCCTCTTAAAACGTACACGCAAGACGAAGCTTTCAACGCTTCATTGGCCTATTTTAAAAACGACGACCTTGCCGCTCGTGTTTGGTTGAATAAATATGCCTTAAAGGATTCCCAAGGACATATCTACGAATTAACACCAAACGATATGCACCGTCGTATCGCAAAAGAATTGGCAAGGGTCGAGGTAAGCTATCCAAATCCTTTATCTGAAAATGAGATTTTCGATTTAATCAAAGATTTTAAATACATCGTTCCGCAAGGTAGCCCGATGGCGGGTATTGGAAATCCGTTTCAAATTGCATCGCTTTCCAATTGTTTTGTTATTGGGAATTCGGGTAATTCCGATTCTTATGGTGGCGTTATGAAAATTGATCAAGAACAGGTGCAACTTATGAAACGCCGAGGTGGTGTGGGTCACGATTTATCACACATTCGTCCGAAAGGCTCGGCGGTTAATAATTCGGCGTTGACTTCTACAGGCATTGTGCCTTTTATGGAACGGTATTCCAATTCCACAAGGGAAGTCGCACAAGATGGTCGGCGAGGCGCTTTAATGCTTTCGGTATCCATCAATCACCCCGATTCAGAGGATTTTATTGATGCAAAGCTCGAACAAGGCAAAGTAACTGGTGCCAATGTTTCCGTTAGAATCGATGATGCTTTTATGAAAGCCGTTAAAAACGGTACAGAATATACCCAAAAATATCCCATTTTTAGTAGCAATCCTAAAGTGTCTAAAACCATTGATGCCAAAGTATTATGGAAAAAAATAGTGCACAACGCTTGGAAATCTGCTGAACCTGGTATTTTGTTTTGGGATACCATCATCAATGAATCCATTCCTGATTGTTATGCAGATTTAGGTTTTAAAACCGTATCCACCAATCCGTGTGGTGAAATTCCATTGTGTCCTTACGATTCTTGTCGTTTATTGGCAATCAATTTGTTTTCGTATGTTGATAATCCGTTTACAAAAGATGCGAGTTTTGACTTCGAGTTATTCAAAAAGCACATAGCGGCAGCACAGCGTATTATGGATGATATCATCGATTTGGAATTGGAAAAAATCGATGCCATTTTAAAGAAAATTGATGCCGACCCAGAATTGGATGAGGTAAAAGCCACCGAGCGCAATTTATGGATAAATATCAAAAAGAAAGCCCAAGAAGGCAGGCGTACTGGTATTGGCATTACTGCCGAAGGTGATATGTTAGCGGCACTTGGCATTCAATATGGTAGCGAAGCGGGTAATGCATTTTCTTTGGAAGTGCATAAAACCATTGCTATGGAGGCGTATAGAGGCTCAGTGCATTTGGCAAAAGAGCGTGGCGCGTTTTTGGTTTATGACTCAGAACGAGAAAAAAACAATCCGTTTATCCAACGATTAAAAGAAGCGGATAGCAAACTGTATTACGATATGTTGGAATATGGCAGACGAAACATCGCTTTATTAACCATTGCACCCACAGGAACCACCAGTTTAATGACACAAACAACCTCTGGTATCGAGCCTGTGTTTTTACCAGTTTATAAACGAAGACGCAAAGTAAATCCGGGAGATAAGGAAGCTCGCGTTGATTTTGTGGATGAAGTGGGCGATTCTTGGGAAGAATACGTAGTGTTTCACCATCGATTTAAACAATGGATGGAAGTGAACGGCATGGACACGTCCGTGAATTATTCCCAAAAAGAAATCAATAAATTAATCAAAAAATCGCCTTATCATAAAGCCACGTCCAATGATGTGGATTGGTTGAGCAAAGTGCGTATGCAAGGGGACATACAAAAATGGGTAGATCATTCTATTAGTGTAACGATTAATTTACCTAACGATGCGACGGAGGAATTGGTTGGCGACTTATACTTAAAAGCTTGGGAAGTGGGTTGTAAAGGAGTTACCGTTTACAGAGATGGTTCGCGTTCGGGTGTTTTAATTGCGAATGATGACAAAGAAGATAAAAACCAAAATATATTAACGCCATTTCCTAAAAAACGTCCAGAGAGTTTGGATGCCGATGTGGTTCGTTTTCAAAATAACAAAGAAAAATGGATTGCGTTTATCGGTTTGATAGAAGGCAAACCCTATGAAATTTTTACGGGTTTGGCCGATGACGAAGATGGTATTTTAATACCACGTTGGGTGAATGAAGGTGCTATCATAAAAAATAGAAATGAGGACGGCTCCTCTCGATATGATTTCCAGTATAAGAATCTACGAGGTTATAAAACCACGATTGAAGGTTTATCGCATAAGTTCAATCCAGAGTATTGGAACTACGCTAAACTCATCTCTAGTACGCTGCGTCACGGCATGCCCATCGACAAAATTGTGGATTTAATTAATAGTTTACAATTGGATAGCGAATCCATCAATACTTGGAAAAACGGCGTCGTGCGTGCCTTAAAACGTTATGTAGAAGATGGCACCCAAGTAAAAGGACACACTTGTGATAACTGTAAATCTGAGAATTTAATATACCAAGAAGGCTGCTTAACCTGTAAAGATTGCGGGTCTTCTAAGTGTGGGTGATATTTTTTTAATTATGATTTTAAAAAAGGAAGTTGATTGATGATTGGCTTCCTTTTTTTGTTTTGGAATGTTATTTTGGAATGTTCGTTTAACGTTTGTGGCTGAGGTTTAGTTGCGTGAAAATCCGCAAGGATTTTCCGCCGTAAACCAAAGATAGCAAATTTGCGAGGACTTTCCGCAAGGAAAGTCAGAAGCAATGAACTACATCCGGTGTTGTACATAGTTTTTTTATTCCACTTTATATTTTACACTTATACTTTTTCTCAAAACTCCATTGTCATTTAGAAATGTGGTTGTCACATCCAATGCACTATCTCCTCTCTCCATTAATTTTTCCATAAAATTTGAAAAAAGATTGGTTAGCTCTAAA
>NCDW01000219.1 GCA_002280395.1 Flavobacteriales bacterium 32-35-8 | reverse complement strand
AATCATTGCAATTTAGTTTAAAAAAAAATTTAAAGTTAACAGAAAATAATTACTATTCGAGCTGTTAAGGTGAAGTTACATCGTTTTTTTGGGCTTTTTAATGAAGGAGACGTTTATTAAAAGATTTTTTAGTTGCCAAAGTAATTTTTGACAACTCTTAATCAGCCAGTGGGTTAAACAAGTCATATGGGAATTTAATAAAACCAACACAGCATCCAAAAGTTCTGGATGCTGTGTTATTTACAATTGATTATTATTACAAATAATCGATTGTTGGTGTTTTTATAAAAACATTATGCTATGTAAAATAACTAAGCACACCTATTACTATCAAGACTAATATAACAGATAGAACAATATCAATAGTGTCATAACTATCTTTATTGGCGGCTTTTTGTTCTTCAGTTAAAGTTCCGAAAGCTAAGCCTTTTATATGTTCATAATTAGGAGCTCGGGATACTAAACTTACAGAGACACAAAAAATAACCGAAAATATAAACATGAATATCGCCATGTGGGCAAAGTTGATGGTGGCAAAACTAAAAGCAATGTTATTGACTACCTCTCCCGCAACTATTTGAGGTTGATAGTAAATCTCACTCCCCAATCTTAAAATTAAAAGAACCAACCCAACCATTAATGTTGAAATGGCCGCAGTTGCATTAACGCGCTTCCAAATAATGCCCAGTAAAAAAACAGCAGTTACTGGAGGTGCAATATACGATTGAACGTTCTGTAAGTATTGGTACATAACGCCACCTCCAATTTTCTCCATAATGGGAATCCAAATAATACCTAAAACAACAATAAATCCTGTGGCTATTTTACCAGTTTGAACCAAAACTTTTTCGGTCTTTTCTGGATATAATTTTTTATAGATATCAATAGTAAAAATAGTAGAGCAGGAGTTAAAAACGGATGCTAATGAACTCATTAAAGCAGCCATTAAACCACCGGCAACCAACCCTTTTAATCCTACTGGCAATAAGGTTTTTACCAACATAGGGAATGCTCTGTCTGCTTTTTCTACAAAATAAACATCTGGATTTTGAATAGTTAAAGCAAATGCTATTATACCTGGAATTAAAAATATTAATATGGGTAGTAATTTTAAATAAGCTCCAAAAATAGCACCTCGTCTACCTATTTTAATATTGTTAGCCGCTAATGTACGCTGTACAATATATTGGTCTGTACACCAATACCAAATGCCTACAACCGTTCCGCCAAATAATAATCCCGTCCAAGGGAAATCTGGGTCATTCATAGACCGCCACATATTAAAATGATCTGGGCTTACAGCTGTTACAGTGTCATGTAATTGCGACCATCCGCCCACTTCTTTCAAGCCTAAATAGGTTATGATTACTGAACCTAAAATTAAAATAACCGTTTGTAAAGTTTCTGTGTAGATTACGGCTTTCATACCGCCAACAACAGTATAAGCGCCTGTGAAAAGCACAATACCTATTGCTCCATACCAAAATGGAATTCCTAATAATTCAGAAACAACAATACCACCCGCGTATATGGTAACAGATACTTTGGTAAGTACATAAGCTACCAATGAGAATAAAGATAGAAACCATCGCGAACGACTGTCGAACCTTTTTTCTAAAAACTCGGGCATGGTAAAAGCGCCGCTTCTAATATAAAATGGTAGAAATAACCACCCCAAAAGCAAAACAATCCAAGCGTGCAGCTCATAATGTGCCATGGGTGTACCCGACTCAAAACCAGTCCCAGCAAGGCCTACTACGTGTTCGGATCCAATATTGGAAGCGAATATCGATGCCCCAATAACAAACCATCCTACATTTCTACCAGCTAAAAAATAATCTTCAGTGTTTTTATCTTTTTGAAGAATAACCCAAACAGCAACAGCCATTAATGCAAGGAAATAAATTCCTAAAACCACCCAATCCAAGTTTTCCATAACGGATTGCATGGCTAAAAAATAATGTTTCATATATAATTTGATTAAGTTTAGTTGGCTATAAATATATATAAATATTATTGATTTATGATGCTACAAGGAACTCTTACTTAATAGGTTGTGTGAATTTTATTTTGATATAATTGCACAAAAAAAGGAGAGGTTATTAGCCTCTCCTTGATATTTAAAAATATGTGTGTTGTTAATTGTTTCAGTAAAGCAACAATTATATGTATTGATTTATAATATTTTCAAACAACTCTTGTTTACCACTTTGTAATGGCAATTCACCATTTTCCTGAGCTATTTTGTATAAATCCTGTAAACTTAATTTACCGTTTTCAAAATCTTTTCCTTTACCAGAATCAAAAGAAGCATAACGCTCTTTTCTAAGTTTTTCGTAAGGAGAAGATGTGATGATTTTATCTGCAATCAATAAGGCTCTAGCAAAAGTATCTGCACCACCAATGTGAGCTAAAAATACATCTTCTAAATCGGTAGAGTTTCTTCTGATTTTTGCATCAAAATTAACACCACCACCTTGTAAACCACCAGCTTTTAAGAAAACCAACATCGCTTCGGTAGTTTCTTGGATGTTATTTGGGAACTGGTCTGTATCCCAGCCATTTTGGTAATCACCTCTATTAGCATCTAAACTTCCTAGCATGCCAGCTTTTGCAGCTACTTCCAATTCGTGTTGGAATGTGTGTTGTGCCAAAGTAGCGTGGTTTACTTCAATATTGATTTTGAAATCTTTATCTAAACCATATTCTTTTAAGAAACCGATAGCTGTAGCACTATCAAAATCGTATTGGTGTTTAGATGGTTCCATTGGTTTTGGTTCGATAAAGAAATTTCCTTTAAATCCTTTAGAACGTGCATAATCTCTGCACATTGCTAAAAATTGGCCCATGTGGTCTAGTTCACGACCCATATCGGTATTCAATAAGGTCATGTAACCTTCACGACCACCCCAAAATACGTAATTTTCACCATTTAAAGCGATGGTAGCATCTAAAGCTAATTTTATTTGTCCACCTGCTCTTGCAACCACATTAAAATCTGGGTTGGTAGAAGCACCGTTCATGTAACGTGGGTTAGAGAAACAGTTAGCAGTACCCCAAAGTAATTTTACACCAGAAGCTGCTTGTTTTTCTTTTAAGTATTCAGTGATTGTTGCCAATCTAGATTCAGATTCTGCAAACGTTGCACCTTCTCTAATTAAATCGAAATCATGGAAACAGTAGTATCCGAATCCCATTTTAGTTGTAAATTCAAAAGCAGCATCTGCTTTATCTTTAGCAGCTTGAACAGCGTCAGAAGATTTATCCCATTCAAAATTTTGTGTTCCAGGGCCAAATGGATCAGCACCTGTTCCGCAGAAGGTATGCCAGTAAGCTACTGAAAATTTAAAATGTTCACGCATCGTTTTACCTGCAACCACTTGATCAGGGTTGTAGTACTTAAACGCTAATGGATTGTCCGATTCTTTTCCTTCAAACTTGATGTCTCCAATACCTTTGTAGTATTCTTTGTTTCCTATAATTGCCATTGTAATTATATTTTAATTAATGTTTATTTGTTGTTTAATATGATTTCTAATTCGTTTTTCCAATTTTGATAGGCATCAAGATACGGCTTTTTATCTTTAAAAGGCATAAAAGTCATGACATGATCGTTATCAATGATGGCTTTCCCAAAGCTTTCAAAATCGCCTTTATGTAAATCAGCAGCTCGTGCTGCACCTATGGCACCAGTTGTATTATATATTTCTATTTCTTGCTCAATTAATGTTGCTACCGTATTTGCAAAGATATCAGTATATATTTCTATTTCTTGCTCAATTAATGTTGCTACCGTATTTGCAAAGATATCAGAACGGAATAAATTATCATTACCTGCTCTAATAAGTTTTGCTTCAATGCCATCCGATTTTAATATTTCCATACCATAAACAAATGAAAATGCAATACCTTCTAAAGCGGCCCTGCAAATGTGCCCTTTATGATGGTTATTTAAATTGAGGTTAACAATTCTAGTACCAATTTCTTTATTGTTAAGCATGCGTTCTGCACCGTTTCCAAAAGGGATAACACAAACACCATCAGACCCTACCGGGATATTGGATGCTAAATTATTCATTTCTTCATAAGAATTCACATTAAGGTTATTTAATAACCATCTATATTGAATCCCTGCTCCGTTAATACATAATAATTTACCAATTCTGGCGGCTTCATTTTTATTGTAATTAACGTGTGCAAAATTATTAACACGTGCGCTTTCCTTTACTGATAAACTATCGGTTACCGCATAAACAACACCCGAAGTTCCTCCTGTAGCTGCTACTTCACCAGGATTAAACACGTTTAAAGATAAAGCGTTATTAGGTTGGTCGCCTGCTCTGTAATAAATGGGCGTACCTGCCGCAATACCACTTTCTGCTTCGCCTTTTGCATCTACAACAGATTGGATTCCAAAGGTATCAACAATATCTGGTACTAACGATTTTTCTATGCCATAATATTCTAAAAGAAAATCGGCAAGGGAGTTGTTCTTAAAATCCCAAAAAATACCTTCTGAAAGTCCAGAAATAGTGGTGTTTATAACATTGGAAAACTTGTAAGCGATAAAATCGCCTGGAAGCATAAATTTGTATATGTTCTTGTATACTTCTGGCTCATTATCTTTCACCCATTTTAATTTCGATGCCGTGAAATTTGCTGGCGAGTTAAGTAATTGTGATGCACAGTGGTCTTCACCTATTTCTTTAAAAGCTTTATTGCCAATTTCTACCGCTCTACTGTCGCACCAAATAATACTTTTACGGAGTGGTTTGCCATCCTTATCTACAATCACCAAACCATGCATTTGGTAAGCAATACCAATACCTTTTATTTGGGTTCTTGAAATGTTGTATTGTTTTTTTAAACGGGTAATGGCATTGCATATATGTACCCACCAATCTTCTGGCTTTTGTTCTGCCCAACCATTTTTTTGGGCAAACATGCCCATTTCTTGTTCTGGTTCTTGAACAACGCCTATACTTTTTCCTGTTGCTATTTCAACGATAGCTGCTTTAATGGAAGAGCTCCCTATATCTAATCCTAAATAATACATAATTTATAATGATTCTCTTAATATTAATGTTGTTGGTATATAACTTTGTATTGGTTTATCTTGTTTTATAAATGCGGCCGCCTGAGCTCCTAGTTCTTCAAAATTGGTTGAAATAACAGAAATTCCTTTGTATATAAATTGCTTCATGGGTGTTTCGTTGTATGATAAAAAACCCACATCTGTTCCTGGTTCGAAACCTTTGGTTCTGCATTGTTCTAAAAATATCCCTAAAATTCTATCACTCACGCTAATATACGCTTCGCCTTTTGTTACGTTAAATTCATTAGTGTTGGTAATAATTTTATATTTAAAACTATAGGTTTCACAAAATGTTTTAAAATAAGTAAGCGTTTCTTTTGGGTGGTTTGTATAAGCTGGATAAACAAAAACGAGTTTTTTGTATTTTTTGAATGGTGTTATGGCTTTTTTTAAAGCTTCGTAAAACGATTTCCCAAAGTCTTGAAACACAAAATTCTTAGTGTTATCTGAATGAATATTCCAATCGATCAAAAGCAGTTTTTCATTATCAAATTCAGATAATACTGAGGGAACTTCTTCATGATTAAAGCTCATAATTACATATTTGTAATATTTGCCCTTGCCATTATTCAAAATGGTTTTAAAGTTATTGATGTTGTAATGATGGAATTGTACATCTACAATCACATTTTTAGGTAGGTTATTCACAAATGAATGATATAAAACCTCTTTGTAAGCTTTAAAAGTGTCTAGTACTAAAAGTACTTTCCGTGTGTCATTGGTAACATAATACCCTTTGTTTGGTACAGACTCTATAACGCTATTTTCCTTTAAAATAGTATAAGCCTTAAAAACAGTATCTCTAGACAGGTTATAACTGTTGCATATGCTATTAACAGAAGGCAAAGCATCTCCACTGGTCAGCGTATTATTAGAAAGCGCATCATTGATGGCATTTACTAATTGCTGATATTTTGGGATATCGCTATTAAAATTAATATTCAAATTCATCAATCCGTTCTGTTCTGTTCTGGTATGCAAAAATAAGTATAATTTCTAATTTGGCAATATATTTTTTTACTTTTTTAAAACGCAATACTATTTTGGATGCATGAATGTTAAGATGTCTGTTGGCAATAAAATTGGATTAGCACCTTCGCTTTGGGCAACCATAGCGCCAACGGCACAAGCAAAATCGATAGCCTCTTGTGGATTAATATGATTGAGGAGTTGACTGATTAAAGATGCTAAAAACGAATCGCCAGCACCAACGGTATCAACTACGTTTATAAAATACCCGCTATTGTAATAAAATGTGTCGTTATATAGTAAAACGGCACCGTGATTTCCTTTGGTAACGCAAACGTGTTTCGTATTGGTTTTTTGAGAAATAAAATGGATATTCTGTTCCAACGAACGGTATTTAGAACCTAAATAAGCAGAGGCCTCATAAAGCTCGTCATCATTGAATTTTATGAAATCAGCTTTAGTCATCAAATCAATTAAAATCTCTTTTGTGTAATGGGGCGGACGAAGGTTTAAATCGAAAATCTTGTACTGGGCATGATTTAAAAGTTCAAACAAAGTGTTTTTTGAAACCTCATTTCTAGTTGCCAAACTGCCAAAAACAAAAGCATCAGACTTTTTCACAATGTCAATGGATGCGTCATTTAATAGAATATAATCCCATGCACTTGGGAAGTTTATATCGTAAGATGCAGAACCTTTGTTGTTTAGCGTTACTTGTACCTTGCCCGTTTTAAATGAAGTGCTTATTTGTATGATATCGGTGTTTAGTCCGTTATCAGCAATATATTCCAACAGTTTTTTGCCTAGTTCATCATTGCCAATACTACTAATTACGGAAACTTCATTTCCAAAAGCGTGTAGCCGTAAGGCAACATTTAGTGGAGCGCCTCCAATTTTTTGGTGATTGGGAAACACATCCCATAAAACTTCTCCGAAACAGGTGATTTTAGGCATATAATAGTTGTGGTAAACATTGAAAAACTAAAGTTACAAATTTCTTAAGGACTTGAAGCAAGACAGCCAGATTGTTGGGAAAAGAATGAATTAAAGTTGGTTATAACTTTGTGGAAATAAAAAAAAGCCTTTACAATCTCTTGTAAAGGCTTTAGTACTGAGGACGGGACTTGAACCCGTACAGCCTAATGGCCATTGGATTTTAAGTGCAAGCATAAATACGTCAAATTAAACTAATTTAACTTATTTTCAATTAGTTAAGCTTAATTTAATTTTATTTGTTACCAATAAAACTCAAGTAAAACCAAAAAATGTTGTACCTATGTTGTACCTATCACTCCAAATAATTTAGTATATTTATAAATCAATAAAAATTCTGCAGTATGTCTTCTAATGCAAAAGTAGTCTTAAGAAAAAAGAAAAATAGTGAAGGGCATTATCCACTAGCAATTCGCATCACAAAAAATAGACGTTCTATTTATCATTACATAGGACACTATATTGATTTAAATCACTGGGACGAAAAAAATATTCGTGTAAAAAAATCCCATCCTAACGCCAAAAGCCTTAATCGCCTTTTAACAAAAGAACTTTCCGAAGCAACAAAAGCCCTCATAGAGCTACAAGCCGACAAAAAGGATGTTACAGCTAATCACATAAAAAACAAGTTGTATAACCATCCAAAATTAACAAGCTTTTTCGATGTAGCCCAGGATTATTTAAAGGAACTGGAAACTAATAAAAAACTGTCACGATATTATGCAGACAAAGTACGCGTGAATCATGTAATAAACTTTTCAAAATCAAGACAATTATCTTTTCCAGAAATAGACGAACAATTTCTAAGAAAATTTAAAAGCCATTTAAAAACAAAGGAGAACTTATCAGAAAGGTCTATAGTCAACAACCTCGTAGTAATAAGAACAATATACAATAGAGCTATAAAATTAGAAATTGTTGATAGAAAGCTTTACCCTTTTGGTTCTGAGAAAATACAGATTAAATTTCCTGAAACTCAAAAAATAGGACTAACTAAAAATGAAATAATCCAACCACCAAACCAACCAAAAACAGTTTCATATGCTGAAATCACCAATGCTGAACTTGTTTCACCAGCTCCATTATTCCAAACACCAC
>NCDW01000218.1 GCA_002280395.1 Flavobacteriales bacterium 32-35-8 | reverse complement strand
ATTATTCAAATTGTTATTTGTATCTATTCTCACTTCCTCTCTAATTTTGATATTAGAATGCAAAAAGTTTCGGTTCTCCAAAAGTTGAGACACTTCATTATATACCGGAAACTTTCTTTTATTATCCCTAATGGTTATAATTAGGGTAAAATCTTGGTTTAATATTTCACCATCTTGCAAAGCCAATGTTTCCGCGAAATCTCTATAGGCACCTGTAATTTTGACGTACCATTTTCTATTAGACTCTAGATTGTAAACCTTGTTTGAAGGTGTCATTTCTTCCAAGTTGATAGAATATTTTTTGACCGGTTGATACTTGTTTCCATAATTTAATAGAACTCTTTCTCTGGCATAATCACTTTTAACATCCTTTTTAAAACTACTCCTGTAGTTGGAGTCTCTAAGGATATTTTGAGCATCCTCGGGGCCAAATTCATTTAGGATATTTGTTTTCTCAATATCTCGATTTTTAATATTTTGGTAAGTACCCAATTTAACCTCAAGATTTGATTGACAATATTCTGCACCTTGCTTTTCTCTTAATACAGGTTGGGACACAAGTGTTACTTTTATTTCTCCATAAAAATAACCTTCCTCGTCTACCATCGATTCGGGAAAAGGAAACTCCAATATTTCAATAAATTCCCCTTTTACAATGTTCTCTTGTAAAATAAGTGTAATCTCATGAGGATCATTATATATGATATTCTCCGCAGAATCAGGAAGACCAAACCCCATTTGATGTATCCGTTCACTTACTGGAAGTGTTAGCCCTTCGGGGTATTTAGCGGAATGAATAGCCAATGCTTTTAAGAGTGTAGGGTTAAAGCTTTCACTTATCTTTAAATGAAGCTCTGACAGTAGCGCCGTGACTCTTGGCGTTGCAAAACTTGTACCTATAAACTGCATAACTCTTCCATCAGGAGCAATTGCATTGACACCGTTTTGTATTAGTCTTGTGCCATTCATTCCTGCATTTCCACCGTAACTAACCAAATCAGGTTTAATGTTATTTGCTGGACCTGGACCAATTCTGGTAAAGGGAGAAGGATGATTAATATCTGCAATATCTCTTCCGCCTTTATCATGAGCAATGGAACCAATAACCAATGAGCGAATTGAATCTGCGGATTTAGCTACTCTACCTTTAGGCCTGCCCTGCATAAAATTTTTGCAATTTCCCGAAGACTTACAAATAATTACATCATATGTCTCCTGAATGCTATCTAATGCTATTCCAAAATCGGAGAAGTCATTAGGGTCTGCATCTATATCTGTACCCAATGACATGTTCCATATTTTAATATTTTTATTAGCTTTAATTGCTTCTCGAATATTCTCTACTAATTCATCTTCATACACCGTTTCTTTATTATCATCGGGAAAAACGGTAGCATCAAAAAGCTTACATCCATTACTTCCTGAAAGCAACCTATTTTGAAGCTTATCACCATAAACTATTATGCTTGAGACAGCTGTCCCATGAGTAGGATTAATAAGTTCATGAGGGTAAGAGGAAAATTTTTCAGGCAATAACCAAGGTTCTAGATATTTGTTTGAAGAAATACCTGAATCTAAGACCCCTATTACTGGATAATTTACTCCATCAACAGGCGTTAGGATATCTAATTCATCTTTGGTCGATAGAGCATCATCCAATATTACTTTGTACTTCGGCATAAAAGTAATCGACTCAATCGCTTCAAATTCAGAAAGCTGATCAATAGTTGCCTTCGAACCTTTCAATACTTTAAAGATGATTAATCCAGAAGAATATTTAACTTCCTTTATCTCTAGATTAAGACTTTTACAAAACTTATGAAAGGCAATTTTAATAGCGTTGTTTAGCTCATAATTGAGATAATCAATTAATGACACCTTTAAAATATCATGCTCCTCAATCTCAGTAATGTAAGGCTTGTAAACTTCAATATACTCGATTGCAGATATTGATTTCGCATTTTTGACATAATCCAAAAAATTCAGTTTGATTTGTTGTCCCTCTTCAATACTATCAACTTTGACCAATAGACTATTAGAATCTATAAAACCAATAATATTATTTTTTGACAGCTTGCCATTGAAAATTTTCTGTATGTCTTTTCTATGACTTTTTGCGATAGCATTATCATCAATATCTACTTTTAAAGTAGCCGGAATAAAGTCTCTCTCTCTAGATCTGTTGCTGAAGTCGAAAAAAACTTCTTCAAGGGGCTCCATCAACATAGTAGCACGCTCTTCAAGGTCACTTTCGCTGAGTTGCCATTTAGGAGGGGTATTTGACCCACTGCCTTCAGTTCTCCTTTCATCGATTCTCCTTTTCTGGAAAATCTTAATCGGTAAATTTTTTCCCATTTTACTCTTCATTTAAAGCGTTTCTTACTTGTCTCAAAGAAGTATTCATAAAGGTTGAAATCTGCTTCTGAGATATATTGTTTTCATTCAAAAACCTAATCAATTCTTCTTGTTTGAAGTGATTATTAGTTTTATATTTTAAATATTGTGCAAATAGCTCTTCATAGCTAAGTAGTTCCTTTTTAATTATAGCGTTATAATATGCATTGTTCAATATTTTAATAACTTCAGAATGTGAATAGCCATTCAAATATTTAGACAATGCCTCCGTTTTCTTCTCATCATACTCTATGTTATCCTCAATTTTTTTGAAATAGATTTTTATTAAGTTTTCTACTTCATCATAATTAGGAACGGTTAGGTTAATTATTTTTTCAAAACGTCTCCAAATAGCGCTATCCAAGAGTTGTTCATGATTGGTCGCAGCTATAAGAATCCCTCCAGCTTCACTAAACTCATCAATATTTTGTAATAAACTATTAATAACTCTTTTTAATTCCCCAGTTTCATGGTTATCATCTCGAGCCTTTGCAATAGCGTCGAATTCATCTAAGAAAAGTATACAAGGCTTGCTTTTTGCATAATCAAACAGTTTTCGGATATTTTTAGCCGTACTACCTAATAGTGATGAAATAAGAGAATCAAATCGTGCAACAACAAGCGGCATATCTAACTCCTTTGCTATGTATTTGGCTATTGAAGTTTTCCCACAACCTGGAGGGCCGAATAGTAACAAAGACATATTTATATCTAAGCCTTTTTCTCTGATAATCTCTTTTGAATTAGCTAAAGTATAAGCTGGATTAACACCGTTCATAATTAACGTATGTACTTTTCCTGCTTTCATATCAGCTACTAATTGAGCAACTGCTTTTGCATCTCCTTTTCGTGTAAGAATAGCATCATTTGGATTAAAAGCTTCTGATTGTAGTGCTTGATTGATTGCAATCGCTACTAATTGAGCATCTACATCATCTAAACCTGTTACAAAAACACCTTTGTTTCCAGCTGCTTTTAATTGTTTAGCCGCTTTTAAAATAGCTTCTTCATATTTATCAATTTTAGATGTGCCAACGGCAGCACCTGTAACGATATTATAAATTTTAACTAAAGCTTGTTTTTGAGCTGCTATATTCAATGGAATTCTAACATCAGCATTAGCACCAGCTAAAGACATATTAGCTTCAATTTGAACATGCTTAGACATCATTCCATTTTTAGGAATACGACCTTGAGCATAACCTGCATCAAAACCTCCTCCTTGCCAATCTCCTAAGAAATCCGCACCAACAGAAACAATTGTATTTGCTTTAGAAAAGTCGTAATTAGCTAATGCTCTCACACCATAAACTGCCTGAAAAGCATCTAAAGTGTTTGATTCAGAAATAGCATCATAAACTACATGTTTGGTAGTAGGATATTTTGCAGCTAGTGAAGCTATTAAAGCATCAGTTGATGGACTTGCCATTGTATTAGTTAATAAAACTACATTACCTCCTTTAGCTTTAGCATCTTCTAAACTTGCTATTACTTTTGTGTTTACATCTGCCCAAGTTGCATTTTTACCAGCAATTTTAGGAGATTTTAAACGTAAACTATCGTATAATGAAAGAACTGAAGCATGAACTCTTGCATTAGCTCCTGTTCTTGCACCTTCTAAATTATTATTTTCAACTTTAATAGGACGACCCTCACGAGTTTTGATTAAAATATTAGCAAAATCAAAACCATCAGCCATTGTTGTTGCATAATAATCAGCAACACCAGGAATAATTTCTTCTGGTTGAACTACGTAAGGAATTGACTTTACAACAGGACCTTCACACGCTGCTAATGAAGCTGCAGCAGTGCTAAATCCAACATATTTCAAAAAGTCACGACGAGTAGTTGACGAAGCAGACAAAAATCCTCATGGGCGCGCTCCAGGTGACCCGGACATCCGAGCCCTTCCGCAGGAAAGAGATCGAAATCCTGGAGGGGTTGGTAGAGCATATCTCGCTGACGCTGGTGGTGTCGGATGACCTGACGGTACAAATGAAAGCTCTCTTTTTGTTTGATGCCATTGTATAGTATATTAGCTTCTTAAATTATTTTATTAATAGTGACATTTACCACATTCTAAACCTCCCATTTGAGCAGCAGTTAACTTAGATACTCCGTATTTTTTAGAAAGTTCTTCATGTATTTTTTTGTAGTAAGCATTATCTTCTACTTTCACATTTGTTTCTCTGTGACAGTTGATACACCATCCCATTGTTAATGGAGCATGTTGTTTCATGATTTCCATTTCTTCAACTGGACCGTGACAAGTTTGACACTCAACTCCTGCAACAGTTACGTGTTGAGAGTGATTGAAATAAACATGATCTGGTAAATTATGAATTCTAACCCATTTCACTGGTTTCGTTTTACCTGTATATTTTTGTAACGATTTATCCCAACCAACAGCGTCATACAATTTAGCAATTTGCTCATCATAGAAAGCTTTAGAATACTCCTCAGTTGCTGTTGTTTCAGCTACTTCACTGATGTTTTTATGACAATTCATACAAACATTTAGCGAAGGAATATTAGAATGCTTACTTACTCTTGCAGCTGAATGGCAATATTTACAATCAATTCCGTTTTCGCCAGCATGTATTCTGTGCGAGTAATGAATAGGTTGAACCGGTTCATACCCTTGATCAACTCCAATTTGCATTAACCATCCGTAAGCAAAATAAGCACTCACTAACAATAACATAATTACAGATACTAATACTAAAAATTGATTTTTAGCATAAGCACTGAAAAATGACATTAAAGAACGATCTTTTTGTACTACTTCCAA
>NCDW01000217.1 GCA_002280395.1 Flavobacteriales bacterium 32-35-8 | reverse complement strand
ATTTTTGATTAAAAAATCAATACAATTAGAAACTAAATATCAGTCTGAGCGGAGTCGAAGACCTCGTAAACAAGCACTTCGACTTTAGTTTATCTTGAGCGAAGCCGAAAGGCTCAGTGTGACAAATTTAATATATTGACTGTAAAACAATAAGTGCACCCAACAGGTTACTTTAAACAAAATACATTTATTTTAGCAGAAGCATTCCGAATTTATTTCATGAGAAAAACGATTCTATCCATATCTTTTTTGTTGATGTTAATGTCTTGTAAAAGCGTTAAAAATTATAATGCGCAAATAACAAGGTTACATCCTGTAAGCGATTTACAAAAAGATGTCGATAAATTATACAATCAGTTACAAAAGCATCACCCAAGATTGTATCAATATACCAGTAGGGAAGTTTTGGATTTTAAGTTTGATAGTTTAAAACAATCCATTACAGAACCTATGGATTCCCGCGAATTTTATAAAAAATTAGCACCGGTGGTGAGTCATGTGAGGCAAGGTCATATTTCGGTAGGTTCTGCAAATAAGCGTTATACTAGAAAAGAATATAAGCAATTAAAAAAGAAGAAGTTTGAGTTTAACGATTTGGATTTCGACTATTTGGATGACAAACTGTGGGTGGTCAATAATAAAGGAAATGACTCCTTAATTATTGGAAGCGAGGTTGTTAAAATAGAAGATGACTCCATATCGAGTTTGATAAAAGTTTACAAAAATCGATTTTCATCTGATGGTTTTAACGCCACGTTGCATGATCGATCTGTTGGGAAATATTTTTCCAGTTTTTATTTCAAGGACAAAGGATTTATGGATAGTCTGCAAATTTTTTTCAAGAAAAACGATTCCATGTTTACAAAAACATTCCGGCGTATTTTAAAAGAAGACCCCATTAAAAAGAAAGATTCAACTACTGTTTCAAAACGAATAAAATTAACAAAAACAGAAAAAAAGGCTGCCAAACTAGCGGCTAAACAAAAAAGAAAGTTTAACAGAAAACATGGTTATATAGCCGAAACAAAAAATCACACTCGGAATTTTCGTTTTATGGAAGAAGATAGCACCGTGGCTTATATGAATCTCCGAAGTTTTACAAATGGTAACTATAAAAAATTCTACAAAGAAAGCTTTCATAAATTGGATTCCGCCAAAACCAAACATTTAATCTTGGATTTAAGGGATAATGGTGGTGGCAGAATATCAGAAATCAATTATTTATATGCCTATTTGACCAATACTGACTATCAATTTTTAGAAGACAGCGAGGTTAAAAGTCGAACCCCATTTTTAACAGCAGCCATGAGTAATACCACACCCAATAGTTTGAAAGTACTATCGGCTATCGTGTCGCCTATAGTTGTAATTCATAACCTCATTAAGACAAAAAGAAAAGATGGTAAATTGTATTATTCATTTAAGTACACGAAACCAAAAAGTCCAAAACCAAATCATTTTAAAGGTGAAATATACGTGCTTATCAATGGGAATTCGTTTTCGGCGTCCTCATTAATTTCAACACATTTGCAAGCCACCAAAAGAGCTATTTTTGTTGGTGAAGAAACTGGTGGCGCTTACAATGGTACGGTAGCCGGCATTTACAAAATTCACGAATTGCCGACCACCAAACTTAAAGTTCGTATGGGCTTGATGCAGATTGACGCGCCGTACAAACAAACGCCAGATGGTTATGGTGTAAAACCTGATGTAGCGATTGTGCCGACTTCGGAAGATGTATTATTAAAAAAAGATGTAGAGCTAGATTGGGTATTGAATCGTATTACTGAAAAAGAAAATAGCCCTTAAATTCGCTTTATAAATCAATGTTTTTTATTGCCTTCACATAAAACATTTGTATTTTTGTGTTTCATTTTTTAATCAACGAATATCAAAATCATACTATGAATTCATACGATGTAGCCGTAATTGGTTCGGGTCCAGGAGGATATGTTGCAGCCATACGTTGCGCTCAATTAGGCATGAAAACGGCCATAATAGAAAAATATGCGACCCTTGGCGGTACGTGTTTAAATGTCGGTTGCATACCAAGTAAAGCACTTTTAGATTCTTCGCACCATTATGAAGATGCCGTAAAACATTTTGAAGAGCATGGTATTGATATTCCGGGCGATATTAAAGTGAATTTAGAGAAAATGATTGCCCGTAAACAATCTGTTGTCGATCAAACAGTTGGTGGCATTGATTTTTTAATGAATAAAAATAAAATTGATGTCTATCGTGGTGTGGGCAGTTTTAAAGATGCCACACATATTACCATTTCTGGTGAAGAAACCATTGAAATAGAAGCAAAAAACACCATTATTGCGACAGGTAGTAAACCATCTAACTTGCCATTTATCAATTTAGATAAGGAACGCATCATCACGTCTACCGAAGCCTTGAAACTTAAAGAAATACCAAAACATTTAATTGTTATTGGCGGTGGTGTGATTGGTTTGGAACTCGGACAAGTGTACAAACGTTTAGGTTCGGAAGTAACGGTTATTGAATATATGGATAGAATTATTCCGACTATGGATAGCGGACTTTCAAAAGAATTAAATAAGGTTTTAAAAAAATCTAAATTTAATATAGCTGTATCTCACAAAGTAAAATCTGTTGAGCGAAAAGGCAATGAAGTTATTGTAAAGGCAGATGATAAAAAAGGTAACGAAATAGAATTTAAAGGCGATTATTGTTTGGTGTCAGTGGGTCGTCGTCCTTACACTGACGGACTTAATGCGGAAGCTGCGGGTGTGAAGGTAACGGACAGAGGACAAATTGAAGTCAACGATCATTTACAAACATCCGCTAAAAACATTTATGCGATTGGTGACGTGGTAAAAGGAGCCATGTTAGCCCATAAAGCGGAAGAAGAAGGCGTTTTTGTTGCAGAAACGATTGCCGGACAAAAACCACACATTGACTATAATTTAATTCCGGGCGTGGTTTACACATGGCCAGAAGTTGCGAGTGTTGGTAAAACCGAAGAACAATTGCAAGAAGCAAAAGTGGAGTATAAAGTCGGTTCTTTTCCTATGCGTGCATTGGGTAGAAGTCGCGCGAGTATGGATTTAGATGGATTTGTAAAAATACTAGCTGATAAAAAAACAGATGAAATTTTAGGCGTTCACATGATAGGTGCGCGTGCTGCGGATATGATTGCAGAAGCGGTTGTAGCGATGGAATACAGAGCTAGTGCCGAAGATGTTTCTAGAATGTCACACGCACACCCAACATTTACGGAAGCCATTAAAGAAGCTGCTTTAGCCGCTACAGGTGATAGAGCTTTGCATATGTAACATATTCCCGCGCAGGCGGGAATCTCATGATAACAAAAAGCGAACCAATGGGTTCGCTTTTTGTTTTTTTCACAATCAAAAATTGCCATTAACCCGATAAAAACCTAAATTAGCTTTACTAAACTAAAAACAATGAATACACTACCAACTTTTACCAAAGGCACTTTTCAACATATTTCAATAGGCGTTATTTCTACAATGTTAGCTTTATCTTTTACAGGATGCGGCTCCGATATTCAATTCCCCATTAAAGTAGGTGAAAACCCAGAAAGCATCACCAAAGGATTTAACGATAACTATTACATTACCGTTATGAACGGCAGTGTAGAAGGCGATGCCGAATTGGTGGAAATGTCTCCAGATGGCACATTAAAGGTTTTCGCGAAAGGATTTAATGAACCTAAGGGCATTGCTTATGTGGGCGAGCATTTGTATTTTTCGGATGTGACACGCGTTTGGAAAGTTGATAAGGATGGCAATACCAGTATTTTGGCTGATAAAGAGGATTTTCCAGAAGAAGTCCTGTATTTAAATGATGTGTCGATTGATGGTGAAGGCAAAGGTATTTATGTGGTGGATATGGGAGCGACAAAGTTTATGCGTGATGAAAATAATAATCTCTGGCCGCTAGATAGCGAACAAGCCAAGTTAGTGCCACAATTGGGACGTATTTACCATATTGATTTAGAAGGAAACGTCACCATTGCTCAAAATACATCGCCTTTATTGTTAAATCCGAATGGCGTGGGTATTGATAATAATGGGAACATGATGGTCGGTGAATTTTTTAAAGGGAATTTTTTGGTCACACGAAACGGTCAATTAACCCCACTTAAAGGTCAGTTTCGCGGTGCGGATGCGGTGGAACAAGATAGCAAAGGCAATTATTATGTGAGTAGCTGGCAACAAGGTAAAGTTTGGAAAATAGATGGTAAAACAGAGGAATCTACGGTATTGATTGAAGGCTTGGAATCAGCAGCCGACTTTTATTTGGAAGAAGATAAAGGACGTTTGTTATTGCCCGATATGAAAACGGGGTTGTTGCATGCGGTTGATATAAAATAGATATATTAAATGAAATTATTATATTAGTTAACATTAGAAACGGTATCATGAAAAAATGGAATTTTAAGATAG
This sequence comes from Flavobacteriales bacterium 32-35-8, assembly GCA_002280395.1. Classification (GTDB taxonomy): domain Bacteria; phylum Bacteroidota; class Bacteroidia; order Flavobacteriales; family Flavobacteriaceae; genus Confluentibacter. Next base: position 28 of record NCDW01000217.1, on the reverse strand, counting down.
GAAGTAATCCCAAAGAGATTATCAAAAA
>NCDW01000216.1 GCA_002280395.1 Flavobacteriales bacterium 32-35-8 | reverse complement strand
AACCCAACGAAGCGGAAAACTCCAGAACTACCACTCACTAGATCGTATTCAATCATTGTAGGAATTTGCTCACGATATACCCTATTTACTATTTACTTTTGAGTTGACTTTAATCAGTAAGAAACAAAAAAAAACAATATTACCTTTAAAAAAATAGTTGGCATATAAAAAAATCCTAATTGTTCTTTTGCTTTTGGAACAAAAGTCAAAATTTTGAAAATTGTACAGATTAAAAATGAAATTATAGCAAAAAACAAATAGACATACTTTAAATGAAACCTTAAATAAACACCATTTATATGAAATACCCAATCATGCAATGTTATTGCAAAAAAATACAATCCAACGAAAGACAAAAGGTAAATGGAAAAATACTTAATCATCTTTTTTGGAAATCTTTATGACTTGGGAAATTACTTGGTAGATAGCTATAAAAATTGAAAATAATGTGATTATGGATTCCCAAAAATCTGTACTGTATTTTGAGTCCACCCATTTTCCTAATAAATTCCCTAGATAAATTGTCGCACCCATTTGAAACGCAACAGTTGTAAACCTTATATAAGGATTAAACTGCTTTTGGGGCTTCGGGCCTTTTTGATTGATCGTCACTTTTATTCATTTCTTTTACGGTGCCTTTCATAATGCAAGTTACATTAAAAGTGGCCCCTGGCTCTACGGCCAATTTACTAGCTATAACTTCACCTTCTATATGTGCTGATGCTTTTAGCGTTAAGGTGCCCGAAAGTGCTAACTTACCCGAAAATTTACCTTCAAAATAAGCGTCCGTTCCTTGTAACGTTCCTTTAATCACGCCAGATTTGCCAACAACAACTTTTCCAGTTGTTTTTATATTACCTTCAATGGTGCCGTCTATTCTAAAATCGCCTTCACTATTAAAATCGCCTACAATTTTAGTGCCTAGCGAAATAATGTTTTGGTTTGATGTGTTTTCTACCATTTGTCTTTCTTTTTTATTTTCAGAGAACATCATATTATTATTTAATTATTACCAATACTTAAATACGAATCTAAATTCTTGTGAATTTGAATGATTTGATAATTTGCAGATGATATTGCAAAGTAAGGTTCTTTAATTTTTTGCTTATCTTCTTTCGTTAATAATTGGTCGAAGGTTTTTGCTACTTGTTCATTTTTCAATCCATGAACAATAACAAACGTGGTATTTTTATTGTAAATATCTTTTGATGAACTCAACTCATAATACTTTAAATTGTTCAAAATAGAGTCTAGAGATACCTTAAAGCTTTCAATATGTTCTTTTTTAGAATCGTCAAACCTAAAAACTACTTTAAAATTACTGGCATCACTATCTGGCACAAAATCTTTACCCAAAATTTTAGGCAATACTTGTCCTTCTATGTCTTGAGCTTGTTTGCCTTCGGGCGTATTGGCATATGTAATGGCAATATAATTTATAGCTTGGGCGTAAGCATTGTAACCATATAAACGTCCGGTCGCTGTTGCCTTTAGCAATTCGAATTTAGGCACAATAGGTTCGCCATCAAAAAGCCTTATGTATTCTTCAGATTTTAAAATAACCTCATCATATTCTTGGTTTTCAAGTTTAGCATACAGTGTTTCATATAAACTTTCCGGACTATTTTCGTCTTTTGCAGAAGCCAGTTCTGGATTACTTAAAATAGTAGCATATCTTGATTCAGGATAATTTGAAACAATATCGTTTTTGGCAATATTGGCTTCATCATTTTCACCTAAAAGCTCATAGATTTTATATAAATTATATTTTGAAGGCAGAATTAATCGTTCTTCTGGATTGCTTTGAAGTAAATTTTGTAATTTATCTTTCGCCAATTCATATTCATTGAATTTTTCTTTATAAATCAGTCCTAATTGATAATAGGCATAATTACGTTCCCTAGAAATACTATCAATCTCTTTTTCTTCGGAAGGAATTTTGGATATGTAATATTGTGGATCAAACAATTCGCTTTCACTAGCTGAGCTTATGGCATCAATCCCTAAAACATCTGTGTTGGTGTTTGATGCATTTTTAGTCCCCCAACGCCAATCATCTTCTAAAGTCCGGTCACCCCAAATTTTGATAAACTCGTTTTTGCCATAAGCTACTGTTGTTGGGTTATAAAAATAGAAAGACGCCGCTTGGGTTGGTGTGCCTCCGGTTCTTGATGGTAGCATTACATTCCCCGGATTATTATTGACTGCTATAAGCCCTTGATTTTTTGCTTGAGCTTCTTGCTTTTCTTTTTGCTCTTCAACCTGAATTTTAAGTTGTTCTACAAAGGTTTCAAAATAAGCCAATCTATCAGATTCAGGTAAATTAACAATTTTTAAAATACTATCGTTTGCATTGGCTATGCCTTCATAATAAATAACATCTCCTAAATTATCCCTTTTTCGTTTGATGGTTCTATATTCCCTGGCGTTTTCTGCCAATCTGGTCATTGTGCTATCATAATAATTACCAGCCTCTCTGTAACGCGATTTATCAAAATTCATGTCGCCAAGAATTTCATAATTACGAGCCATTAACATATCGTCTTGTGAATTTGTGCGTAGCGACTTATTATAATATGATTTTGCTGAAAGCTCTGAATTGGTATTAAGATAAAATTCTCCAATTTGGTGGTATATTTTATCAAGAAACGGACGGTTTTCACGATTTTCTTCAAGCTCAGTTAAACGCTCCAATAGTGCAATGGTATTGCCATTTTCGTAATCGAAATTTTTTATTTTTTCTATTTCAGCACTAATAAGATACATTCGGGGAATTTTTCGGTTTAACTTAATCACCTTATCAAAAGCATAAACAGCACTATCTTTATAACCTAAAGTATTGTAAAGTTGTCCTTGAATAAAGTGGTAACGCCCTTCTTCTTCATGCTTTTTAGTAGCATTTGCCGCTATTCCTAATTTGGTGATGGCACTATCAATAGATTTTGTATTGATGTAGGCCTGTGCTAAAATAGAAGTCGCATCTGCCAAATCTTGGCCTTCTAAAACTTCTTGTTTTAATAAACGTTTTAGATTTTTAATAGCCAATTCGTCATTTTCTAAACGGATGTTGGTTTTTTCCCTCCAGATTTTAGCCTGATTAATTTTATCACTAGCTGGATATTTGTACAAAATATAGTTAAAAGCTTCTAATGCTGGCACAAAACGTTGATCAAAATACCTGGCCTTTCCTAATAATAAATAAGCTTCATCGATTTGTGGATTTTTCTCTTTGCCTTCAATGTCCATGCCGTGCATTTGAATGGCTTTAACTGCTTTTTCCTCAGCACGGGAAAAAGATTCGTTTTGAGATTGTCCAGGCATTATAATGTCTTCAAACACTTCCATGCGCTCTATGGGCAGAATGTCCCAATAATTATCGAAATAACTTGCGTTTAAATTATTGCGACCTTCTTCTAAAGCATTATAGCCATTGTAAAGCGCATTATATTCTGCCGTTATCGCATGAAAATTGCGGCTAAGGAATTTGTCTTTTTTTCTTGAACAACTTGTTACAAGAAAAATGGTGCAGCCTATAACTGTTATTAATTTAAAAAATGTTTTCAATACCCTTGTTGCTAGTCAAATAAATAACTACAAACTAGTGTTTATAGTATGTACTTGGGTAAAAATAAACATCTTTTTTGATTAACTTCTAAAATCAAACAACTTTTAGACGAGTTGTTGATTGGCAAAATGGTCTTCCAATTCTTTTAAAGTGGCTTCGTTTGTTGCTAAGTCTTTTATTATTCTACCTTTTTGCAATACCACAATTCGTTCGCACACATCTGTAATGTGCATTAAATCGTGACTTGAAATTAAAACGGTGACACCTTTTTTCTCGGCCAAATCTTTGATAATCCCTTTAAGCCTTATTTGTGTGGTTGGGTCTAAATTAGCAAAAGGTTCATCTAAAATAATAACTTCAGGATTACCGATTAATGCCGCTACGATACCTGCCTTTTTTTGATTTCCTTTACTTAAATCCCTCAGGTATTTCTTTTGGTTTAAAATCTCACCATGAAAAAAATCTTCAAATTGCGATAACAAGGTATCAACATCTGCTTTGTTTTGGTTTCGAAGTTCGCCAATAAAATAAAAATATTCTTCTGCGGTTAAATAACCAATTAAAAAGCTTTCATCAATAAAAGCTGATGTAAAAGGTTTCCATTCTTCACTCTCATTCACTTGAATGTTGTTTGTTTTAATAAACCCCGTTGTTGGTTGAATTAAATCTAAAAGCAAACTAAAATAAGTCGTTTTACCGGCCCCGTTGTTACCAACCAAACCAAAACTTTGACCCTTTGGAATGTCTAACGATTCAATATTTAAAACCAAATTGTTATTGTATTTTTTTGAAAGATTTGATGTTGTTATCATGGTTTATTTTTAAAATTATTCTTGATTTTCTTAATTCATTATTTTTTTGAAAAAAATTAAAATATTCTATTTTTTTAACTTCGAAAAAACAATATTTAAACGGTTATTTTTTATAGTTTTATTTTGAAAAAAATCACTTTTTTAAAA
>NCDW01000215.1 GCA_002280395.1 Flavobacteriales bacterium 32-35-8 | reverse complement strand
GATTTATATGGTTTGTTTGGTGTTAATACGGTAGAAGGGAAGCTTGCTTGGTTTGGGCTATCCGGAAAATGTTGTGTTTCTAGTGCAAAACTTGACCGGCTATTTGCGGGCATAGTACCCGTTTCCTTAAATTGAGTCCAAGACCTGCTATTTCCTGAATAAAACTGCAAACCGGGTTCATCGGTAATGACTTCCATCACACGACCGCTTTCGGGAGAATAGGCTGTGGCTGCTATTTTAGCATTGGCATCCAACACATAATTGTGGTCGTAACCTCTAAACGCGACCTCTTCAAACATACTGCCAATGCGCTCTCCAATGGTGTGAGGCGTGGTGAAATCAAATGGTGTATTTTTAACAGACTTTATCTCGCCCGTAGGTATGCTGGTTTTGTCAACTGGCGTGTAATTGCTGGCATTGATGGTTAACAAATGGTCTTGTATAAAACCTTTGCCGTTACCATTTAAATTAAAATAGGCATGGTTAGTCACATTGAAAACTGTTTTTTTATCGGTGGTTGCGAAATAATCGATGACGATTTCGTTATTATTCGTCCACGTATAGGTAACGGACACATTCACAGTTCCTGGAAAACCAGCTTCCATATCGGGACTTAAATAGGTAAAAGTAACCGATTGCTTGTTCTTTTTGGTACTTATTTTTGAATCCCACACTTGTGCGAACCAGCCCTGAGGCCCACCGTGCAAGGTGTTTGGATTGTTGTTTATTGGCAAACTGTATTCCGTGCCATCTAAGGTGAATTTACCATTGGCAATGCGGTTGGCAAAGCGCCCCACGGTAGCACCTCCAAAAGCGTCGCCTTTTACGATGGTTTCTAGGGTTTCGCCTCCTGTGGTAATATTATCAATTTTGTTGTTTTTATCTGGGACGTCTATTCTAACAATGCGCGCACCGTAATTGGTCAGTTTTAATACGTTTCCTGATGTGTTGGTAAGCGTGAACAGCCTAACATCTTTTCCGTTATGGGTTCCTAAAACCTCTTGGTTGGTTTGCGCCGTAAGGATGTTGGAGATTAAAAAAGCGAGGAGAATTAATTTAGTTTTCATCTGTTGTTTAGTTTGTGTGGTTTGGTGACGTGGATTTAAAAAAAATAACCACGAATTACACAAATTTAAACAAATTAATTTTTGTTTTTTTGATAATTCATTACATAATAAATTTCTGCTTTTTTAGCAATGAAAGTTTGCTATCTCTATTTAAAAGCGCTACCGCTTTAATTTCGGTCGAACGAAGTTAACAGCAATTTTAGCATAATCAATTGTTAAGAATTTAACTAGAAAAATTAGTTTGAAAAAATCATAAAAACAGCTATTGCAAAATGAGTAAACACAAGCATTTTGAGGCTTTATGAATGGTTGAATTTTTCTGTTTTTTTTGCTACAAGCAAATTATTGTCTAGAAATCCATTCTAGTCTGCTAATCCCATAGAGGTTAACTTAAAAGAAAGCTTTTCAAATCCTCATAAGTAGAAATCTTAACAGCGACCTTCTCTTTGCCCATAACGGATTGTATTTGTTCAGGAAGCGGTTGTTTTTCTTTGATAACATCTTCTACAACATCTAAAAACTTAGTGGGATGCGCCGTTTCTAAAAATACGCAATGCGCACTTGGATGCTCTTTTAAATACGATATACAGCCCAAATAACCAACAGCACCGTGAGGATCGGCCACATAATTGTATTTATTATACATATCTAGCATAGCATCTTTGGTCTGACTATCCGTAAAACTGTATGATGATAAATTTTCTTTTAAAGATTTGAAGTCGTTTTTATAGATTTCTTGAATTCGAATGAAATTACTTGGAGCTCCAACATCCATGGCATTACTCACCGTTTGAACAGATGGTTTTGGCTCGTAAAGTTGAGAAATCAAATAACGGGTTACTACATTATTCACATTATTTGCAGCTACAAAGTGGTTGATAGGCAATCCTAATTGTTGTGCCATCATGCCAGCGCAAATGTTTCCGAAATTACCACTCGGCACCGAAAATACAATGTCTTTATAGTTATTATGCAATTGTTTGTAAGCAAACATAAAATAAAACAGTTGAGGTAACCAACGTGCTACATTTATGGAATTTGCGGATGTTAATTGCATTTTGTTGGTGATGGTTTCGTCTAAAAAAGCGGTTTTAACCATAGCCTGGCAATCGTCGAAGGTGCCGTTGACTTCCAATGCTTTAATATTTTGTCCGAGCGTGGTTAATTGCATTTCTTGAATATCGCTCACTTTGCCGCTAGGGTAAAGTATCACCACGTTTACGCCTTTAACGCCTAAAAATCCGTTGGCAACAGCGCCTCCAGTATCTCCAGATGTTGCCACTAAAACAGTTACTTCTCTGTCGTTGTTCTGGTTGAAATACCCCAAACAGCGCGCCATAAAGCGGGCACCGACATCCTTAAACGCCATGGTTGGACCGTGAAATAATTCGAGTGTTGATATGTTTTCGTTTAATTCCACCACAGGAAAATCAAAAGACAAGGTTTCTTCAACAATCGTTTTTAAAACAGATTCTGGAATTTCTGGAAGCACAAATTGTTTAATAGCTTCAAACGCTATTTCAGAATGTGATAAATTGTCAATAGTATCAAAAAAATCTTTTGAAAGCGGTGTGATACTTTCAGGAAAATACAATCCTTTATCTGGAGCTAATCCTTTAATAACGGCATCTTTAAAAGATGTATTTGGAGCTTGTTTATTAAGCGAGTAATAATTCATTGTTATTTAAAATTGACCGAAGACCGATGACGGAAGACGGAAGTTTTACAATAGACCGAAGACGGAACACGGATGACCGTAAGCCGTAAGCGATGATTTATTTAATGTTTTTGCGAAAAGCACTCATCATGTTTACTAGATGATATGCTTCATCGTATAATTTTGTAAATTCATTTTCTGAAATATAATTTCTTCTTTTAGCTTTAAACAAACACGTAACACAACTTCAGCTAAAGAACGAATGGCGTATCCCATAAATTTCTTTTGTTCTAAATTTGATTGCCCGATAGCTCCTTCGGAAATATTCAAGGCAATAGAATCAGAAGCTCTTCTTTTTTGGGATGATAAATTAAATTTTTCTTTATCAGGAAAAACATTCGTTATCTTGTCGATTTCTTCTCCAAAATCCATGGCTTTTTGCCAAATAATAAGCTTTTCAAATTTAAAATTTTCCATTTTAACTTCTTCTTATTCTGCTACGCGTTATCAATCTTCCGTCTCCTGTCATCGGTCTTCCGTCTAAATAACCTTAATTCCTTCAACATTAATTTTTGATACATGAATATCGAAATCTATACCTGTTTTTGAATAAATATTTTTCATGGCATCTTTCACGTTGTTAGCAGTTTCAATACCTTTATTCAAAGTGAAAATTGAAGGTCCAGAACCTGAAATACCACAACCCAATGCACCAGCTTTGAGAGCCGCATGTTTAACATCATGATAATGCGGAATCAACTGACTTCTATACGGTTCAATAACAGCATCATGAAGCGATTTTTGCATCAATTCATAATTGTTAGTATGCAAAGCGTGAATTAAACTTCCAACATTAGACCATTGTGTAATGGCATCACTTAGCGGAATCTCTTTTGGTAAAATCGCTCTAGCTTCCGATGTTTTTACTTCAATCTGCGGATGGATGATGGTGGCATATAAATCATCTGGCGTAGGGATTTCCAATATTTCCAACGGATTCACACCTTTAACTAATGTAAAACCACCAAACATAGCGGGAGCGAGGTTATCGGCATGCTCACATTTACTGGCTAAAGCTTCGCCTTTAATAGCAAATTGGGTCAGTTGTGTTTTGTTATAAGGCCGCCCTAAAAGTTCGTTCATCCCAAAAACACTGCCCACAGCACTTGCAGCACTACTACCAATACCACTGCCTGGTTTGATGTTTTTATAGATTTCAATTTCAAATCCGCACTCAGGTTTTAAAGCATCATACATTGCTAAAGCAGAAACGCCTGCGACGTTTGATGCTGCTTCATATGGCAAATCGAATCCTTCAATTTTAGTAATATAAATGCCTTTTTTATCGATTTTCCTAATCACCATCACATCGCCAACACTGTCTAAGCAGAAACCTAAGACATCAAATCCACAAGCCACATTGGCAACGGTTGCTGGTGAAAATATTTTTATTTCGTTCATTTTTTTTTAGATATGAGAGAATAGATATGAGAAGATAGACTCTTTATTCTTTTTTCTCTATTCTTAAGTCTTTTTTAATCATTTCCAATTCTAATAATATCAGCAAATATCCCAGAAGCAGTCACTTCGGCACCTGCACCTGCACCTTTAATAATCATAGGCTGTTCTGGATACCGTTGTGTGTAGAACATCACGATGTTATCTTTTCCTTTAAGATTATAAAACGGATGGTCACTTGGGATTTCCTGTAAACTCACGCTCGCTTTACCGTTATTGAACTGCGCCACATATTTTAACTGGCAGTCCACAGAGCCACTTTTCAATCCAGCTTCCGACAAGAAAGGCGTATTTGAAATATCTTCTAAATTCATCTCCATACCACTTTCACGAGCGAGAATCAATATTTTTCTGGCGACATCTACACCACTCAAATCGATTCTTGGGTCGGGTTCGGTATAACCTTCCGCCGCAGCTTGCTTCACCACATCATAAAATTTGGTAGTATCATTAAAGTTATTAAACACAAAGTTTAAACTTCCAGATAAAACGGCATGAATAGATGTAATTTTATCTCCAGAAGCTATTAAATTACTTAATGTTTGAATGATTGGTAAACCCGCGCCCACATTGGTTTCAAACAAAAATGGTGCGTTATATTTTAACGATAAACGTTTTAATAATTTATAGTTTTCGTAATCGCTTGAGCACGCGATTTTATTGCAGGCTACAACCCCAATACTCTGGCGCAAGTATTTAGCATACAATTCAGCAACGTCTTTATTTGCAGTGACATCCACAAAAATACTGTTACGAAGGTTTAAAGATTTTACTTTTTCAAAAAAGCTATCCAATGTGGTATTTTCACCATTTGTTAATTGTTCTTTCCAATCGCTTAAATCGATGCCTTCCTCATTGAAAATCATCTTTTTGGAATTGGATAAACCAGCAATACGCAAATTGATTTTCAGATTTTCCTTTAAATATTTACGCTGTTGTTTTATTTGCTCTACCAATCGTTCACCAACGTTTCCAACACCCGTAATAAATACGTTTAATTGTTTTGTTTTACTTTCAAAAAACTGTTCGTGTAAAGAATTCAAAGCTTTTTTAACATCAGTTTCTAAGATGACGGCTGAGATATTTTTCTCCGAAGCACCTTGAGCGATCGCCCTGATATTGATATTGTTTTTGCCTAGAGTGCTAAACATTTTTCCGCTAATACCTTGGTGGTTTTTCATATTATCGCCAACCAATGCTATGATAGACAAATCTTTTTCAACAATAATAGGATCTATTTTATTTAAGGCAATTTCATTTTCAAAGGTGACGTCAATAGCAGATTTAGCGATTTCAGCATCATTGGCATCAATGCCTAAACAAATGGAATGTTCTGATGATGCTTGCGTAATTAAAATAACATTGATTTTTTCTTGCGATAAGGTTTCAAACAAACGCTTAGAAAATCCAGGGATTCCAATCATACCACTACCTTGTAAGGTCAGTAAAGCGATATTATTGATATTGCTAATACCTTTTACAGGCGAGGTTGAAACAGATTCTTCATTAGAAATAATAGTTCCGGCAGCTTCAGGCTCCAAAGTGTTTTTTATATGAATAGGGATATTCAAATCCAGAACAGGTTGAACCGTTGGAGGATACAACACTTTGGCACCAAAATGCGATAATTCCATCGCTTCTTGATATGATATTTTTTCAATGGGGTAGGCTTGTTTTACCAATTTAGGGTTGGTTGTAAACATACCGCTTACGTCTGTCCAAATCTCTAATTGTTCTACTTTTAAAGCAGCCGCGACGATGGCAGCCGTAAAATCAGACCCACCACGACCAAGTGTTGTTTGTTCACCTAATTGTGACTTGGAAATAAACCCTGGTATGATGGTTATTTTTTGAGACGCATTATTAAAATAATCTTGAATATTTTTATTGGTAATGCCGAAATTAACCTCTGCTTTAGTAAAGTTTGAGTTTGTAATGATTAATTCTTGTGAATTTTTACATACTACTGACATACCACGATGTTTCATGGTTTCGGCAATAATAAATGATGATAACAGCTCACCAAAACTAACCAGTTTATCAGACGTTTTAGGAGATAATTCGTTGATTAAATAAATGCCATCCAATAGACTTTTAAGAGCATTTAATTCCGTTTCAACATGTTCTTTTAGGGATTTGCCATTGTTTGGGTTCAATTCATTAATAATATCAAAATGAATATCCTTAATGATGTTAAAAGTAGCATTATATCCAACATCTTTATTTTGAGCTTGCTTGCCTGCTAAAAGCAATTTGTCCGTGATACCACCAACGGCCGAAACAGTACATATTATAGAATCGTTTTTAGAGACATTCTCTAAAATGTTTATGACGTTATTGATGTTTTTTGCAGAACCTACAGAGGTTCCGCCAAATTTTAAAACCTTCATTTTTAATGAATTAAAGTTTAAATAAATATTTTAAGAAGATGTAATTGAGATAATTACACAAATGGTCCGAAGAAAAATATACTAGCAACCCCAAAGGGTTGTAGTGGTTGTAGCAATTACAAAAATAGACGTGTGTCCTTCACTAATTGAAGAAGTAACAAAACGTATATTTTGGTTTAAATGCATCGTTTTTTATTTAAATACACTTCAAAAGTATTACATTTAGACATATAAAAAAACAAAAAAATGTTTTTTGCATAATTCTCATGCAGAATTGGTTTTTTTTAAGAAATACTATCCAGATCATTTATAAATAAAAAAATCTTTAATCCATTAAGATGAAAATTTTCTCGAAAGAACAAATTTATCAAGCTGATAAACTAACGATAGAACGTCAGGGCATATCTTCAACCGATTTGATGGAACGGGCAGGCACACAGATTTTCAATTGGATGCATTT
>NCDW01000214.1:2739-7277 GCA_002280395.1 Flavobacteriales bacterium 32-35-8 | reverse complement strand
TTACAATTCATTTAAATGATTACTTTTGCAAGCATTATATTTTAAATTCTATAATAAAGTTTAAAAAAATGAAGAACATTTTAGTTCCAATAGGCACCTCTACAAATTCAGTAAGCCATTTGCAATACGCTATAGATTTCGCGAAGAGCTTTGGTGCTAAATTATTTGTTGTACAAACCTATAACGTGTATACAAAGGCAGGAACTATGGTGAATGTTGATGCCATTTTAGCGCGTGAAAGCAAAGCTTATTTAGATGATTTGATGTCTAAAGTTGATACAAAGGGGGTTGATTATATAGTAAAAAGCTTAAAAGGAGATTTAATAGATACTTTGGAATTGGTTAGCAAAGCAGCCGATATTAATTTGATTTTAATTGAACCAAGAACAAATTCCATTAAGGAGGAAGTGTTTTTGGGAAAAACATCGGGTAAGATTATTAAACAAACCCAAATTCCGGCGCTTATTGTTCCTGAAGCGACCGTTTTTAAACCAGTTCATACTATTTTAATGGCTGTAAAGTCTGCTATTATAAAAAAAGAAGGTGTTTTAACGCCTTTAAAATATTTTAAAGACCATTTTAAGGCCACGGTTGATTTGTTGTTGGTAAAAACGCATTATTACAATGAAGGTGATTTTGATTTGAACGATGAGTTAAAGGAATTGATATCCAATACCATTTTTTCTGAGAATCCAACAACCTATCAAGGGGTTTTAGAACATTATAGAGCACACAATCCAGATATGCTTTGTGTAGTGAGAAGAAAGCGTGGGTTCTTTAGTAAATTATGGGAAAAAAATGAAATACTTAAAAAGGATTTCAGCAGTCATATTCCCGTATTGGTATTAAGTGAATTAAAATAATTATTGGGGATGTAGCTCAGTTGGCTAGAGCGCTTGGCTGGCAGCCAAGAGGTCGTGGGTTCGAGCCCCATCTTCTCCACTTTAAGCAGGACCCAATGAGTTTTAACTCGTTGGGTTTTTGCTTTTAAAATTATTATAATAAGCTTGTCTTAAAAACAGCAATAACCCTTGGCTATGTTGTTTTTTTTTAATTTATTTATAAATGTAAATTCAACACTTAAAAAAGTGTATTAATAAATAGTAAAAACAGATGTTTATGTTAAAATTTAAATCAATCATTTCAAGATTTTTGGCAATCTTTTTTGTCACTACGCTAAGTGTTTATTCACAGGCAGACGGTACGGTTATAACAATTAAAAGCGATGATAATGCGCCAGTTATAAACAAACATATTTATGGTCATTTTGCAGAGCATTTAGGAAGATGTATCTATGATGGTTTTTTTGTTGGGGATAATTCTGAAATACCTAATACAAACGGTGTGCGTAATGACATTGTTGAAGCCTTGAAAAAATTGCAGATACCAAATTTACGTTGGCCGGGAGGTTGTTTTGCGGACACGTATCATTGGAAAGATGGTATTGGGCCCTTAGACCAAAGACCAACCATAGTGAATACTTGGTGGGGTGGTGTTACAGAAGATAATAGTTTTGGTACACACGACTTTTTAAACATGTGTGAATTGCTTGGAGCTGAACCATATTTGTCTGGAAATATAGGAAGTGGAACCGTTCAAGAATTTGCAGACTGGGTTCAATATACCAATTTTGCGGGGAAGAGCCCTATGAGTGATTTGCGTAAAGAAAATGGTAGAGAAAAACCATGGAAGGTAAAGTATTGGGGAATGGGTAATGAAGCTTGGGGATGTGGTGGTAATATGACCGCAGAATACTATGCCAATGAATATAGAAAATATGCAACGTTTGTTACCGATTGGGAAAATACAGGAAGTGTTGCTCGTATCGCTTCGGGAGCTAGTAGCGACGACTACCATTGGACCGAGACATTGATGAAAAACGTACCAGCAAAAATGTTAGAGGGCGTGGCTTTACATCATTATTCCGTAATAGATTGGAATAATAAAGGAGAATCTGTAGACTTTACAGAAGACCAATATTTTGGAACCATGAGCGAAGCCTTGAAAATGGAGGAATTAGTTACTAAACATTCTGCTATCATGGATAAATATGATCCAGCGAAGAAAATTGACTTAGTTGTTGATGAATGGGGCGGTTGGTACGATGTTGAAAAAGGTTCAAATCCTGGATTTTTATATCAACAAAATACCATGAGAGATGCCGTTTTAGCTGGTGCAACCCTTAATATATTCAACAATCATGCAGATAGGGTACGTATGGCAAATTTAGCGCAGTGTGTGAACGTGTTACAGGCCGTAATTCTTACTAAAGAAGCTAAGATGATTTTAACCCCTACTTACCATGTTATGGAAATGTATAAAGTACACCAAGATGCTAAACTGATTCCGATTAAGTTTGTGTCACCTTTATATATTTACAACAACAAATCGCTTCCTGCATTGAATGTTTCTGCCTCAAAAGACAGTAAAGGATTGGTTCATGTGTCTATGGTAAATGTAGATTCTAAAAAAGAGAATAAAGTTGAAATAGATTTGAATGAGCTTGGTGTTAAAAATATAACAGCTAAAGTTTTAACTTCAAAAACATTACAAGATCACAACTCTTTTGATAATCCAACGAAAATACAACCGGCAGATTACAAAGGCTTTGAGGTGAAAAAAGGAAAACTTATTGTGACAATCCCTCCTTTTTCTGTTATTGTTGTAGAAGGGAAGTAATATCTCTAAACTAGACACTTACAAATAATAATTTTGAAAACCTTCTTCATAGCTATATGAAGAAGGTTTTTTTATTGATGGCAAATAGATTTTGTTAACAATCTTTATTAAGTTAAAGATCATTTTCCTTTTTCATCTGTTTTTGAAAATTAATTCCTATAAAATTTACCGTTTATCGATTAAATTCACTGAGGTTTTTAGTGGATTACTCGAAAAAGTCTTTTTTAAAGGTCTTTTTTTCTATGTTTACAGTAGTTTAATGCTCTAAACATGAAACACCTGCTACTATTAACCTATTTTATAGGTTTAAGTTTATTTGCTCAAGATGCCATTTATGACCCTTTAAAAAGTAAAGGGCATCTTTACGAATACGCTAATTTTTACGATGCAGGCCATCTTGATTTAACACTTGATGAGGTTTCAAAAGAGTCATTATTTTACAATAATGTTTTAGAATCAGAGAACCATAGTGTTGGTTTTACTTCAAATAATTATTGGGTTCGGTTTCATATAACAAATAGCACATCACAACCAACTACTTATTATTTAGAAACGGCAAGACCTGTAACTGATGTGGCTAACTTGTACCAAATTGAGAATAACCAAGTAAAACACTTTAAAAGCGGAGATAAAATTCCATTCAGTGAACGTCAAGTAAAACACAGGGCCACTGTTTTTAAACTAGACTTGCCACCAAATGCAACCCAACAAATTTATTTACATTTTAAAAGTGATGGAGAAACCTTAAGCATTCCCTTAAACCTATATACCGAAACTTCTTTTTTGATGATGAATTACAGTCAGCAATTGTTCCTTGGGCTGTTTTACGGATTATTATTTTTGGCGGGTATTATATATCTATTTTTTTACACAAGTTTAAAAGAAAAGTCATTTTTGTATTATGGATTTTATGTGTTTTCTATTGGGTTTATGCAATCTGCACTCGATGGTTTTATATTTGAATTCATATTTCCGGAAGGTGGTTATTTAAATAGTAGGGCCGTACTTATTACAGCATTATTATCTAATTTTTTCTTATTAAAATACTGTGAGCACTTTTTAAAAGTAGATACACTTTTAAAAGGTTTTAAAAAAGTCTATAATGTTATTTATGTAATTTTATCTGTTTTATTCGTCATGCTTTTCATAAGTCCAAAGACGTTGGAAATTGTCTATCCTTTAAGCAATTTGAACGGTTTATTTAGTTTAATATTAATTCTGTCAACTGTATTTACAATACGGTATAAGCGCATTGCCATAGACTCTTATTTCTCTATTGGAATTTTCTTTTTAGTAATAGGCCTTTTGGGTTTTGTAATGAATAATCTTAGTTTACTTCCTAACAATTTTTATACGTTGAACAGTGCTAAATTTGGTTCGGGTCTCGAGGTTATTTTTCTATCATTATCGATGACTAATTTGATAAAAAATTTAAGAATAGAAAAAGAAACCTCGCAAGCAGTGGCCCTTCAAAAATCGGAAGAAATAAGTCAGTTAAAAACCTATTTCATGTCCAATATGAGCCATGAGTTAAGAACGCCCATCAATGCCATTATGGGAATAGCCGAAAATGAATTGATGAACAGTGATAACAATGATACTCGAGAGCAATTCGAAATCATTAAAAATGCATCATTAAGTCTATTAAGCAATGTAAACGATATCATTGATTTTGAAAAAATTGAAAAAAACGAGCTTAAATTAAATTTAGAAGCATTTAATCCCTCCATTTTATTACATCAAATTAATGAAAATTGGAGCGAAGAAGCTCAAAGAAAAGGATTGGAATTTAAATTTGAAATTGATAAAGATATTCCAATTAAAGTACAGGGAGATCCAGAACGTTTTATTCAAATTGT
>NCDW01000214.1:0-2688 GCA_002280395.1 Flavobacteriales bacterium 32-35-8 | reverse complement strand
ATTGGCAAATGCTGTAAAATTTACCAAAGAAGGGCATATTAGCTTTAAACTTAACTGCATTCAACAACCTAATAATATTTGCCGTTTTTCTTTTAGAATTTCGGATACTGGCATTGGAATAGATGCTGAAAACCAAAAATCCATTTTTGATAGTTTCAACCAAATGAGACTTAACCACCAGCGAGAATTTGGTGGGATTGGTTTGGGTTTAACTATTGTAAAACATTTAGTGGAACTTTTTGGTGGCACTATAGTACTAGAAAGCAAGCTCAATAAAGGCACCGATATATTTATAGATTTGCCTTTAAAAAATATTGCCTTAGAAGAAGAGGTTGTTTATGATGTAAAAAATAATAAAGAAACATTTCTGCCTGTACATGTTTTGGTGGTTGAGGATAACAAGCTTAACCAAATGGTCATGCGTAAAATTCTTGGAAGTTTTTCACATGTTAGTTTCACGGTTGTGAATAATGGACAGGAGGCATTGGATGCCTTAAAAAAGGATATTTATAATCTTATTTTAATGGATTTGCAGATGCCAGTTATGGATGGCTATCAAGCTACAAAAATTATTAGAAGTGGCGAATTGGGAGAACGTATTGGTATGATTCCAATAATTGCTATAACAGCCGATGCCATGCAAGAAACACGTCAAAAAGTTATCGATTTGGGCATGAACGATTATATGACCAAACCTGTTAATAAGGATTTGTTATTAGACAAAATGAGGGTTTGTAGTACGAAAGCACATGTGAAACTAAGAACCGCTTAATTCTTTTTAATGTCCTTTTCTACAAAATCAATAGTTGGGTTACAAATTTCAATAATGAGTTTTTTGAGCTCTTCTTGGAAAGCATTTAAAGTGTCTTGGGTAATTAAAAAGTCTTTTTTTGCTCCAAGTCCCGATTTATCTTTTTTTGCAAACTTTAAAAATCCGGAATTTAAATTTTTAAACGAGATTATGCCAGCTTCAACAGGAAGTTTTATATCGCCGGAAAGCTGCATCATATAGGCATAAGATAGAATTTGAAAGCTTTTGCTGTATTTATCATAATCGGTAGTCAAATCTTCCCAATTAACAATTTCAACTTGGTTTTGCTGTACGTTTCCTGTTTTATAATCAATAATTCTGGTTATACCATTATACTCGTCAACGCGATCTACTTTTCCAGTAAGATTTACTGGAAAATGGAGTTCTGGAATGTCAATTAAAACCCTGTTATTAGCTTCAACGGCTATTATTTTTATAGTATTTCCTGCTTTTAAATCGGCTATTTCCAAATCCAAAATATTAGAAACATAACGCTTGGCAATTTCAAAAATGATTAAGTTTTTACCTTTGGTGATATCCCCTTCTTTATAAACGTTTTTAAAGTGATTTGTAACCGCTTCCTGAATTTGTGACTTTAATTTTGTTAGCACATCAACCGACAAATAACAACCAATTAAAGGTTTATAAAAATCTTCTAAAGTATTGTGCACAACAGTTCCTAAAGTATTGGCCGCTACGGTTTCTTCAGCGTCTTCATACTCTCGAATACCCAATATTTTTTGATTGTAAAAATCAATAGGGTTTCTAATATAATTGGTTAATGACGAAGGGGAGAATCCTTTTTCAGATACCTTAATCAGTTTTTCAATAACATCATTATTTTTAGAAACTGTATTTAAAACGTTTTCTATTATAGGTACACAAGGCGTAATAATTTGATGGTTTATTTTATGGATACCTTCCAATTCCAACTGCGTTATAAATCGGCTTTTCTCGCCACCAGTTAAAATATCTGCCTCGGTGTTGTATAAAATATATACATTTTTGGCGCGCTGTAAAAGCCGGTAAAAGTGATAGGCGTAAACAGCATCTTTTTCTTTATAAGTAGGTAATTCATTTTCTAATTTAACATCAAAGGGAATGAACGAATTATTGCTTTTTCCTGACGGAAGAATGCCTTCATTTACAGATGAAATGATAACGGTTTCAAAATCCAACGATCGAGATTCCAGCATACCCATAATTTGCAAACCTTGCAGAGGCTCTCCCTGAAAATCCAAAGTTTCAGAGTTTAGCAATTCTTTGTAAACATCGTAGAGGGTTTGTATGGTTTTAATGTGATTGTATTTTGAGTTTAATAAAGACAACTCATTAAAAAGTACATTAAAGCGGAATAAGTACTCTAAAGAAAGCAAGTTTGAGGCTTTATTTTTATCTAACGTGTTTTTGATAGTTAATATTAATTGCGAACAATTTTTAAGTATGGAGTCGATGGAATTCCAATTAGAAAACAATAAATCTATAAGACCTTCATTTGTGTTTGAAAAACTTTTTAAACGTTCGGTTGAAAGGTAAATTAAATTATTTTCGTGAATGGTGTCAATCATTTCTGAAGCATAATTTATATCATTCACATAAAATAAAGGTCTTATGAATGGATGCGAAAGAATATTAACGACATCTTTGAAGTAAAAGGAACTTGATGTTTTTTTATGAATATGGAATAGTTCTTCAAACAGCGATGCCAATGGAATGGATTTTAACGGGAATCCCATCGTAATATTTAATGTATCTATATGCTCTGGCAAAGAATTTAAAACAGGGACAAGCAAACTTTCATCACCCAAAACAACCGCAGTGTTATCTAAATTTTTCTTTGCTTTTTTTAAACTATCTAATATAAACCCAATCTGTTT
>NCDW01000213.1 GCA_002280395.1 Flavobacteriales bacterium 32-35-8 | reverse complement strand
CTGCCATAATTTATAATCTTTTGCCCTTCCTGATTTTTGCGCTTCATAACTGAATTTACGTAATAACCATTCTCGTCTGCTTTCAGGATATTCTTTGATAGCTTCTATTAGTTTTTTTGAAGTGAATTTTTTGAAATCCCGAATAACATTTTGCAACTCACCATTAAATGCTGTAGCAATTAAATGAATATGACTGCTCATATAAACATAAGCATGTATGCTCAATCCTTTTTCTTTGATACAATAATTTAAAGAATCATCTATAATATTGCAATAAACAGGTCTCACCAATAAATCTACCCAATCTACAACTGTTATAGTAATAAAAGTGGGAACGGTACTATCAATAACTTTGTATTTTTCAGACATTGATTTGATTGTTTAAGAATTATTTTTTTAGTGAACCGCGTTGCAAACGCTACAATTTATCTATTCCTGTAAGTAGGTACTCGATGCAATCGAGCACCAGAGGAGGTTATTTCTTTTATGTTGACTGATCAAGTTTTCGATGAATTAAAGAAATTGTAGATAAGATATCCAAAGCATCGTCTTCCTTGATTTCCCAAATGATTTTTGGTGTGTGAGCAGTGGTGTTTCGAAACATTCCAAATACGCCTTTAATTAAATTTGAAAATCCTTTTTGCTCGCTCTCTTTTGTTTCATTACTTAAATCATTAATCTTAATTAATGGATTTCTAATTGAAAAAGCAATGTCGACTAGTTCTCCGCCGTCGCTATTTAGGCCAGTTCTTTTTCTTATATCTTCGGCGATACTTTTAACAGCTTCGAAAACTGTATGAAAATAATTTTCAGCTAAAAGTTCACTATTACAATATTGAAATATTTTCTGATGAGCATTTCTTTGCTCAAGTTTACTCTTAAGGCGATTTGCCTTTTGTTCGGCTTCCGAAATTGTACTAGTTGAATTTGTTGGTTTAAATATCCCATTTGATTGTAATTCTAATCCGATAAAAGACAATCTTTTATTTAATTCGAAGCGCAAATCTTCAAATTTTTCATTCTTACCAACGAATCTCGCTGGACTCATAGACTTATTGATGAACTTTAAAATGTTGTTTGAGATTTTTGATTTGTTTTGATAATTTACAAATGCATTGTAAAGTCTTTTCCATTTCGTGATTCCAGGATCCGTATCGTAAATTCCTGATTCCTGGAGAAACTTTCCGATTTCGCCACCACTCAATCCAGAATTTGTATCTCCGAGAATTTGACTTATACCTTCAATAATTCCTCCTTCAATTGGTGGAAATAATTTCTTATTCATATGACGATTTTTTGAAATAGCCCATAACTCGTGGATACTCGCTACAAAGTAGCGCCTATACAAAAGCGGGTAGATTTTCTCTATTGAATAGTGTATTGTTTTATTATTTTCAAATATATAAAATATTCCTACAATATTGAAAGATTATAAGTTTCGGATTTTGATAGTGAGATTGCTTCATTCTTCGCAATGACTTTGATTGCGGAGTTTGTTTGCGTTAAGGATGGAAGCGGCATCCTTTTTATTTTGTCCTTCGACAGGCTCAGGATGACAAAATAAAAAGATATAGTGTACAGCCTGACCTCGTTGAAAAATCCAAATTTTAAATATAAATTTTTTCAACGAGGTAACGCCCAAAAAAAACAACCTCTTTTAAAAGGATAAAAGAGGTTGTCAATGGCAATATTTCGATTTGTAAGCTATTGGATTTTAATGTTCTTTATTCCCAAAAGGCTTTATGATAATTCCCACACTGAAAATAAATCCGTCAGTAGGAGCATAAATCTCCGGAAATGTGGGCTTGTCGTGTGTAGGTAAAACCAATGGTGAAAAGCGACTTTGTCTTCGGTCAGTGAAATTCTCAAAATTGGTAAAGAGTGCTCCCCATTTGAAATTTCGCATCAGCAAAAATCCCATCGTAGTATAATCAGTGGTTTTAGTTCCATTAGACAACAGTTGCTTACCGGTGTAATAAGTTTCAAAACCAATTCGCCATGCTTCACTTTCATACATAATAACGCTACCGGCATTGTGTTTAGGGGTTAATGGTTTTTGTGGGTTTCCGGCTAAATAATGCAAACGGGCATCAATAAAAGCATAGTTTAAAAACCATTTAAAATCCTTGTAAGTGAACTTAATATTGGTTTCGGCACCTTTACTCAAAATAACTTCTGAGGCATTTTCGAATTTGAAATTAGTTCCGGAGCTATTTAATAATAAGGCATTTTGAATAGCAGTCACGTAGAAAAGCTGGTTTGCCGAGAATCCAATTTCGCCAAAACGCTTTTGGAAATTAAAATCATAATTCACTCCATAAGAACGTTCGGCTTTTAGATTGTCTTTGTCAATTCCCAACACATTTTCAAAATTGATGGATTCGGCTTCTTCGGTAAAAATATCAGGTATTTTATAACCTAATCCACCACCAATCCGGCTCGAAATTCCGTTCTCATTTTTGTACAATATTGAGATCCTTGGTAAAGGAAAAAATCCCCAATCGGCATTATAATCCGTACGTAATCCAGTTTCTAAAATCCAGTTTTCGCTAATGTCAAAGATGTTATTGGCAAACAAACCATAGGTAAATTCTTTTTGATCGCGTTGCAATAAGGCATCATCAGCTTCATCAAAATCAACCGAATAGGCATTGGCACCCAAAATCCAATCGGTTTTAGCATGGGCTCTTTCGTAGCTTATTTCGGTAAACGTATTGATTTGCTTTCCGCTAAAATTAAAATCAGGCACTTGCAACGAGCGATCAAAATAAGAAATACTGTTTTTGATATTGAAATTGCTCAGTGAATCCAGCTGGGTTTTGTATACCGCCTGAGTGCTTAAACGCTTAGAAACATTGTCTTCGGTGTATTGATGAATACCATTTTGCTGATTTTTAATTGTAGTCATATCGCCTCCAATCCGGTCATCGTAAGTCCCGTTAACACCTACCCAAAAAGTAGTTTTCTCGGAAGGATAATAAAAGAATTTGGGATTAAAAGAAATGGATTTTGTTTGAGGTAAATTACTAAAATCATCATCTTCGGGATCATAGGCTTTTTGATAATGTGCCGAACCGTACAGTGTTGTCCCAAATTTTTGATTTCGCTTACTGTAAAACACATTCGCTGTACTTCCTAAAGCATGGGTTTGAGTGAGCATAATGTCTAAAGCCGGTTCTTCATCGGGAGTTTTCGAAACCATATTGACTAATCCGGCAATAGCGCCACCGCCATAAAGTGTAGAGGAACTCCCTTTTATAATTTCAAATTGTTGTAAATCTAAAGGCGGAATCTGCATAATACTCAATCCACTGGAAAAACCGGAATACAATGGAAAACCATCTCTTAAAAGTTGGGTGTAACGCCCGTCAAGACCTTGGATTTTAATGTTCGAATTACCGCTGCTCAACGAAGTTTGCTGCATTTGAATTCCGGTGCTTTCACGCAAAACCATCGAAATATTCGTAGGGTTCATCGTTGCTTTTTCTTCTAATTCTTCGCTATTGATAAATTCAATACGGGTTGGGATTTTTCTAACGGTTCTGCTGGTACGGGATGTTTGTAAAACCACTTCTTCGAGTTCGTTTTCATTGGGTTCCAAATGGAAAACAAAAACGGACTGACCCGGAATTTGGATGGTTTCTTTTAAGGTTTCAAAACCCAGATAAGAAATAATTATGGTTTGTTTTCCATTGGAAATATTCGAAAACTGGGCTTTTCCCTCAGCATCCGTAACAGCCGATTTTTTGTCTGATTCGAGATATACATTGGCACCAATTACGGCTTCGTTTTCAGAAACTAGCTGTATTTGGATATCAGTTGTTTGTGCCTTCATTCCAAGGCATGATAATAGTATGAGCATTGCGCTCAAAAGGAGTTTATTCATTTGAAATGAAATTTAATTAATTAAAAAATTAGACGAGTTGTCTGAGTATTTTAACTAATTAATTGAGGAGGTTGCCAAATAGCAGCAACAGAATCAAATTGATAATTTGATTGATAAGAAGATAGTACTACATTAGAAATTTCCGTATGGATTCTAAAAGTAAAGATTTTAATGCTTTCAAAAGTTACCGACATTCCACAACAGCTGCAAATACAAGTCACCGGGCAAGAATCATCATGATCTTCCTGATGATTGTGCGCAAGACTAATGTTATCTTTTTTCAGGTCTTCGGCATTACTTCCGTCCGAGCAAGGTTTTAAAGATAAAACAAGTATTAAAATAGATAATATGAAGGTACTTATTTTCATTACGGCAACGAAGTTAAAAAATCTATCTCATATTTTTGTTTAAATCGTAAAAAAGGATGATTTAGAATAAGTTGGGTTTTATTTTCTTTTGTAAAAGAAATTTTTTTCCCCCGTCCCTAAAGGGTGAAAAATTTCTTTAAAATTCATCAAAATTACTCCCTTTAGGGTTTGGGGAATTAATTTTGATGTAATTAGTATTATTTTCTTTTGTAAAAGATATAATCGGTATTAATAGGCTCAATTCCATTGGCTTTCAAATCACTTGCAATTTGTGCTCTGTGATAAGTAG
>NCDW01000212.1 GCA_002280395.1 Flavobacteriales bacterium 32-35-8 | reverse complement strand
TACCGTTTGCCAATAATCGTTCATATGCGTGACGCTATCAACGATACATATGAAGTAATTAAAGAACATTTCAATGAAATGAAAAAAAATATATATAAAAAAAATAAAAAATAATTTAATTTGGAGATTAGGACTGATTCAACTTGTCTTTAATCATGTTTATCATGGATTCCAGACTGGTTGTACTGGTGTTGATGGGCTGACTACCGTTGCCATAAGGTTCATATCTTTCCGGTTTTGTAACATGAAAAAGTCCCAAAACAGTAGTTTGTGACGCACAGGCAAGATGCATGATACCGCTATCGGCACCGATAAAAATAGCTGTATTAGCAATAAAAGCAGCTATTTCGCGAACATCTTTACTGTAAAAATGAGGTGCTTTAAAATTGATTTGGGAAACATTTTCGACTGGCAAAACTTCAACGATATTGTAATCAGCAAAATTCTCTTGTAATTTTTTATAAAAAGTATTCCACCAGTCCGAAGTATAACATTTGGCTCCTGTTGCAAATGTAAAAATGGAACTTCTTTAAATAATACCTGAATTCGTAAACAGGGTATTTTGCCATGTGTTTGTAATCGGCATATTCCTGAACGATTTCGTCATTTAATTCCCCAAAAAATTTAAAATTAGCATTTGCAAACTGAGTTGATAATCGCCCGGAAGAGGAACCTTTGTCAATATTGATGACTAAATCATATTTTTTTCGCTTGATTTTGTACCAAACCATAAAATATTTAACCAGCTCTTTAAAGGGTTTTCGTGGTAAAATAATGTATTCCTGTACTGACGGATAATTTTTAAAAATAACTGGAACTAATCCCCCTTTTACAAATAAATCAATTTTGCAATCAGGAAATGCAGCATTAATTTCCTGAACCAGCGGAGTTATCATCAGTAAATTTCCTAAACGATGGTTAGGGCGGGAGATCAATAGTTGCTTAAATTCGACGGCAGCATTGGGATCGTTATTCCATTTAGTACTCCCAATATTTTGGGTTAAACTGCGGGTGATTTTTCGTCTTACTAAATTTATTTTGGTTTTAAAGCTCATAGTTTGGTTTAAATATGCTGTGAAAATACAATTTTAAACCTAATTTATAAATTAAGCTTCGTGTTTGAAGGTTATTTTATCTGAATTTTATGAAAGTGAGGTTTTTTAATCCTCTTTTTCGTGTTCTTCAATGTCTTTTGTTAAATCTAATTTTCTAAAAGAGGGAGAAATAATTCCGGTAGTTAACACCACTAAAAGTGTCATGCTTCCGCCAAATACTACCGCTGTTACTGTTCCCATTAATCGGGCCGTTAATCCGCTTTCAAAAGCACCCAGCTCATTTGATGAACCCACAAACATAGAGTTTACCGCCGAAACCCGGCCACGCATATTGTCCGGAGTTTTTATTTGCAAAATGGTTTGACGAATAACCACCGAAATTCCATCAAAAACACCACTGAAAAATAAGGCAAAAAGGGAAACCCAGAATAAAGTTGAAAGCCCAAAAATGATGATACAAACTCCGAAACCAAAAATGGCTGCTAATAATTTCATTCCGGCATTTTTACTTAACGGCACATAAGCTGTAATTAGCATCGTTAAAAAAGCGCCAACTGCAGGCGCGGCTCTTAAAAAACCAAAACCTTCAGGGCCTACTTTTAAAATATCCTGTGCAAAAATGGGTAAAAGTGCAACGGCACCACCAAAAAGTACAGCAACCATATCTAATGTAATAGCACCTAAAACAGTTTTATTGTTAAAAACAAATTTGATTCCTTCGGCTAAACTTTGCATGACAGGTTCACCAATTTTTGGATTTAAAATAGGTTTTTCACTTATTTGAGACAAAGCCAGCAAAGCCATTAGTGAACAGGCAAAAACCAAACATAAAGACCAGTGTACTCCCATTAAAGTAATTGAAAACCCGGCAACAGCAGGACCTACCACAGCAGCAATTTGCCATACAGTACTGCTCCAGGTAGCAGCATTAGGATATACTTTTTTAGGTACAATAAGCGATAAAAGCGAAAAAATTGTGGGACCCAGAAAAGCTCTTACTAATCCGCCTAAAAACACCAGAAAATAAATAAAATATAAAATAATTTGATTCGAATAACCTTCGACTACAGCCGGCCATGTTAGTAAAAACAGTCCGAAACTTATTACTGAAAATCCAAAGATACATTTCATCAATAAGCCTTTTTTCTCTTTTTGATCCACAATATGACCTGCAAATAAAGCCAATGAAACGGCTGGAATGACTTCCATCAATCCAATGATTCCAAGAGAAAGTGCATCTTTAGTAATACTGTAAACTTGCCATTCGATTACTATAAACTGCATGGACCAGGCAAAAACCATAGCAAAACGAAGGAATAAAAAAGTATTAAATTCTTTGTATCGTAAAGCTGCGTAAGGATCTTTTTTTGTTTTTTTTGAATTCATTATCGAATGCTTTTTAATCGTAACTGAGTCGAAATTTGACCATTCCATTCATTTTCATCAATGCAATAAGCGATTTGAAAAGGTTTTTGATTCGTAGTTAAATCTATTTTATTTCCCAGTCCAAAACCGATAGCTGCCATACCTTCGGCACCGGGATTTTGGGATTGTTTTACAAATAATTTTAAATGTTCGTCAGCTGCTCCCAGTTTTTTGGCATAACCGGTATCTATTACGTTTTTAGTTAAAAAAACAGGAGTCATATTCATGGGACCAAAAGGTTCAAACTGTTTTAAAATACGGGTAAGTTTAGGTGTAATATCCGAAAAATCAATCTCGGCATCAATTTCTATTTCAGGAATTCGTTGGTCAGGATGAATCGTTTTTTGTACTTGTTTTTCAAATGCTTCTTTGAAAACAGCATAATTTTCAGCCTTTAAAGTCATTCCTGCGGCATACATGTGTCCGCCAAATTGCTCCAAATGTTCTGAGCAGGCTTCTAAGGCATTATAGACATCAAAACCTTTTACAGAACGTGCCGAAGCTGCATATTTATCGCCACTTTTAGTAAAAACTAAGGTAGGACGATAATAGGTTTCAATCAATCGGGAAGCTACAATCCCAATAACGCCTTTGTGCCAGTTTTCCTGAAAAACAACGGTTGTAAAACGTTCCTGCTCGTGATTTTGTTCAATTTGTTCAAAAGCTTCTCTGGTAATGTGTTTGTCTAAATCTTTTCGGTCTGCGTTGTATTTTTCAATTTCAGATGCAAATTGCTGTGCCTGTTCAAAATCAAATTCGGATAATAATTCAACAGCATGATTACCGTGTTTGATCCGTCCGGCTGCATTAATTCGGGGTGCGACAATAAAAACAACATCCGTAATATCTAAAGTTTGTTTTTTTACCTGATGGATTAAAGCTTTAATTCCGGGTCTGGGATTGTTGTTGATTACCTGTAAGCCAAAATAAGCCAGCACGCGATTTTCACCTGTCATGGGTACAATATCGGCAGCTATAGCCGTGGCAACCAAATCAAGATAAGGAGCCAGGTCTTCAATAGTCTGCTCTCTGTTCATGCCTAATGCCTGAATGAGTTTAAACCCAATTCCGCAACCGCATAATTCATCATAGGGATAGTTGCAATCGGTTCTTTTAGGGTCTAATATGGCAACGGCTTCGGGTAAAGTTTCTCCCGGACGGTGGTGGTCACAAATAATGAAATCAATATTTCTTTCTTTGGCATAAGCCACATGATCGATCGATTTAATACCACAATCCAGTGCAATAATCAACGAAAAACCATTGTCATCGGCAAAGTCAATTCCCTTAAAAGACACGCCGTATCCTTCATCATAGCGATCCGGAATATAAGTGGCAACATTGGGGTAAAAACTTTTTAAATAAGAAGAAACGAGCGAAACTGCTGTGGTTCCATCGACATCGTAATCGCCAAAAACCAGAATGCGTTCCTGGTTTTCGAAGGCATTTTCAATACGTTCGATTGCTTTGTCCATATCTTTCATCAGATAAGGATCGTGCAAATGTTCTAACGAAGGACGAAAAAAATGTTTAGCTTCTTCGAAAGTCTCAATGCCGCGCTGTACTAATAACTGGGCTACAAAATCTTCTACATTTAAGGCTTGCGCCAAATGTTTGATTTTGTCTTCCGAAGGTTTTGGTTTAATAGTCCAACGCATTTTTATTTTAGATTTTAGATTATTTTTTGAAAGTTACGTTATGATTAATACATAAATCCGAATAGCCAAACGGGGATAATATTTCCAAATCCAATTTCGATGTTATCCTTGGCTACAAAAGAATCTTCGATGTTAGCAATTTGTTTTTTACTCTTGTTTTTTCCTCCAATTTCAAATGTATATTTTTTATCTACAATAAAATCTGATTTTTCAGATAAATTAATTTCTCTTAATCCTTTAAATTGGTTTAAAAAAAAAGTTTCTCTTACATTTCCTATATTACTGTTTTCTTTAGCTAAGACATACATTAAATTAGTGTTGTTCAAAAACAATTTTTCGGGTTTTGTTAAGACTCCAATTCCAGTGGTATCCTTATACAACTCGCTCACTAATCCTGCACGGTCTAAAATTTTGATTGCCTGAATAAGCGTGTTTCTAGAAACACCAATTTTTTCGCTCAGTTTGCTAATATTTGGAGTAAAGGGAGCGCTTGTTGCTACTGTTATTAAAAGTTTTTTCAGTTTGACCAAAGTCTCATAATTTAAATCTTCAACTGCATTGATGTCAATTTCAATAATAAGATTTATGGTATTGCGTAATTTTTGAGGGTAATCAGCTTCACTTTCTTTAAAGTATGGATAAGCACCCATTTGCAAATATTTGGCAAACAATGGCAATGGTTTTATTGCTGAAAGAATTTGGAGTGTAATCTCATTATGGTTTTTTAGAATATCTTCTAAAGAAAAAACGGGAAATTCTTTAGCTGTTTCGAGCGAAATAAATTCTCTGAAAGATAATTCTTTTAAATTATAAGAAACCGCTCTTCTGCTTAAATCCGATTCAGCTTTATAAATTTCAAGCATCGAAGAGGAAGTGAAAATTACATTTAATGAAGGAAAATTATCATAAATCAATTTTATTTCTCTGGACCAATTGGGGTATTTATGCACTTCATCAAG
>NCDW01000211.1 GCA_002280395.1 Flavobacteriales bacterium 32-35-8 | reverse complement strand
AACAAAGGCAAGACTTAATGTAGATACAAGCATGTTTTGAGGAATCCCATAAATGGCACTTGATGAATAAAAAGTTGCAATAGCTTTTAAATCAAAGTCACCTTTAAAAATATCTTGGTCTAAAACCGGAGCCACTCCAATTAAACCAAACACAAGACTGATACAAATAGCTGAAATTAAAACAAGCAACACAACAACCAATCCTTTTTGCCAAACTTGTTTGAATAGCTCAATTGTATTGCTAATAACGTCTCCAAAATCCAATACTTTGGCGTTTTTTATTTTGTTTAGTAAACTATCTATGTCATTCATATTATATATTCCTAGTTGTTCACTCCAAAATAAGTGTTTTCTGAAAGATTTAACAAAAATTTATCTCGCTTTAAAATATGACAGTTTGTCATAAAACACAAATAAGTTGTATCTTTGCACACTTATTGACTGATATCCCATTCAGTAAATTATGGAAAAAATAATAGACGAAAACAAACAAGGCGAAACGCTGGTTTTAGAACAAAAAGAAGGCAATAAACGTAAGCTTTTTATTGAAAGTTATGGGTGCGCCATGAATTTTAGCGATAGCGAAATTGTGGCTTCTATTTTGGCGACTGCAGGCTTTAACACAACCCAAAACCTAGAGGATGCTGATTTGGTTTTGGTAAACACCTGTTCCATACGTGACAAAGCGGAACAAACCGTGCGCAAGCGTTTAGAAAAATATAACGCAGTAAAGCGGGATTCAAACCCTAAAATGAAAGTAGGTGTTCTAGGTTGTATGGCAGAACGTTTAAAAACAAAATTTCTTGAAGAAGAAAAAATAGTTGATTTAGTTGTTGGGCCTGATGCTTATAAAGATTTACCAAATTTATTGGCAGAAGTAGATGAAGGTAGAGACGCTATTAACGTGATTTTATCTAAAGAGGAAACGTATGGCGATATTTCTCCCGTTCGTTTAAATAGCAATGGTGTTACCGCATTTGTTTCCATTACCCGTGGTTGTGATAATATGTGCACATTTTGTGTGGTTCCTTTTACTCGCGGACGTGAACGCAGTAGAGATCCGCAAAGTATTATTGAAGAAGTTAACGATTTATGGAATAGAGGCTTCAAAGAAATCACCTTGCTTGGACAAAATGTAGATAGTTACCTTTGGTACGGTGGCGGTTTAAAAAAGGATTTTGATAAAGCTTCAGATTTCCAAAAAGCTACAGCCGTTACTTTTTCTAATCTATTGGAACTTTGTGCAAAAACACAACCTAAAATGCGTATTCGATTTTCAACATCAAATCCACAAGATTTAACGTTGGATGTTGTCGAAACCATGGCAAAATATCAAAATATTTGCAATCACATTCATTTACCCGTTCAAAGCGGAAGCAACCGTATTTTAAAAGAAATGAACCGCTTACATACTCGCGAGGAATATATGGGGTTGATTGATAATATCCGTAAAATAATCCCGGATTGTGCCATCAGTCAAGATATGATTGTTGGTTTCCCTACAGAAACGGAAGCCGATTTTCAAGATACGGTCTCTTTAATGGATTATGTGAAATATAATTTCGGGTATATGTTCACTTATTCTGAACGCCCCGGTACTATGGCTGAACGAAAAATGGAAGATGATGTTCCTGAAGAAATAAAAAAACGACGCCTGCAAGATATTGTTGATTTACAAAGAGAACACAGCGAAATTAGGACGAAAGAACATTTAAATACGATTGTTGAAGTTTTAATCGAAAAAGAATCTAAAAAATCGGATGCTCAATGGTCTGGAAGAACCCCTCAAAATATTGTTGCGGTTTTCCCAAAAGAGCAATACAAAGTAGGCGATTTTGTAAATGTAAAAGTTACAGATTGCACCAGTGCTACTTTGATTGGTGAAGCTATTGGATTATCAATGAACAATTAATAATGAAAAATGAAAAGCCCAAATATGAACTTGATTGTATTTTTAACTTTTCACTTTTAATTTTTAACTTATAAATGGAATCAGTACAAGCTATAAAACAACGTTTTGGTATTATTGGAAACAATGATAAGTTAAATCGTGCTATAGAAAAAGCCATTCAAGTAGCACCTACAGATATTTCTGTTTTGGTAACTGGTGAAAGTGGTGTTGGTAAAGAAAGCATTCCTAAAATCATCCATCAACTATCGCACAGAAAACACAATAAATACATTGCCGTAAACTGTGGTGCCATTCCAGAAGGCACGATTGATAGTGAACTTTTCGGTCATGAAAAAGGTTCTTTCACAGGAGCCACCCAAACCCGGGAAGGGTATTTTGAGGTTGCCGATGGCGGTACTATTTTTTTAGACGAAGTTGGCGAATTACCCTTAACCACGCAAGTACGTTTATTACGTGTTTTGGAAAATGGCGAATTCTTAAAAGTCGGTTCCAGTAAAGTACAAAAAACTAACGTGCGTATTGTGGCAGCAACTAATGCAAACATGTTCCAATCCATTGAAAAAGGCACTTTTCGGGAAGATTTATACTACCGTTTGAGTACCGTAGATATTCATTTGCCACCTTTACGTGAGCGCCAAGAAGATATTCATTTGCTATTTAGAAAGTTTGCAAGCGATTTTGCCATGAAATACAAAATGCCGACTGTCAAACTATCAGATGCTGCTGTACAAGTGCTTTTAAAACACCGTTGGAGCGGAAACATCCGTCAGTTACGAAATATCGCTGAACAAATTTCTGTTTTAGAACACAACAGAACCATAAGTGCCGAAGCCTTAAAAGCCTATTTACCAACCTCTGCGAGTAATTTACCAGCCGTTATAAAAACATCAAAGTCTGAAAGCGATTTTAGTAGCGAAAGAGAGAT
The DNA here is from genome assembly GCA_002280395.1 of Flavobacteriales bacterium 32-35-8. Classification (GTDB taxonomy): domain Bacteria; phylum Bacteroidota; class Bacteroidia; order Flavobacteriales; family Flavobacteriaceae; genus Confluentibacter. Next base: position 1,784 of record NCDW01000211.1, on the reverse strand, counting down.
TTTATACAAAGTACTATTCGACATGAAAAGTGATTTAAACGATTTAAAAAAACTCACTTTAGAACTCATGAAGAACGGAAATGCCAAAGATGTTGAAAAAAATAATGAAAGCTTAATCCAAAAAATATATGGCAATACAGATGAAGAAGATTATGAAGAAGCCGTAGAAGATGATGTTTTATCTATCCCTGAACAAACCATTGTTACTCCCGAAATTTCCAACAAACCAGATAAATACCATTTTGCTGAAGAGATTGAAGAAGAAGAAACACTCTCGCTTCATGACAAAGAATTGGAATTAATAAAAAAATCGCTTGAACGTCACGACGGAAAGCGTAAATTAGCTGCCGCTGAACTTGGTATTAGCGAACGCACTTTATATAGAAAGATCAAACAATATGATTTGTAATTTTAAGTTTAATTGATACAAATCATTATAAAAACATATGAAACACCCAAACGAACCAGATTCAAAGACGAGGATGAATAATCAAGGTGTTGCATCTGACCGAAATTGAAAATAATATAAACAGATGAAATTATTCAAATATCTTTTATTATTAGTAGTAACTTCAAGTTTATCTGGCTGTGGATTTTATTCATTCACAGGAGCATCCATATCATCTAAAACCAAAACATTTCAGGTCAATCGCTTTGAAAACAACTCACTATTGGTAGAGCCTGGATTAGAAGTAGATTTTAGAAATGCCCTTATCGCCTTATTGGAAAACCAAACCAATTTAACCAATGTAAATTCCAATGGTGATATTGTTTATGAAGGCGAAATAACAGACTATAGAATTTCCCCAACTACTGCAACCGCTCAACAAACGGCTGCACAAAATAGATTAACCATTACGGTAAAAGTTCACTTTTACGATAAAAATGATGAAGAAGCCGAGTTTGACCAGCAATTTTCATTTTTTTATGATTATGAAGGCAGTGCGCAATTAATCGGTAGTCAGAAATCCACCGCCATTGAAGAAATTTTTGAGCGTATCACCCAAGATATATTTAATGCGTCTTTGGCCAAATGGTAGTTTTTGTTAAGTTGTTTGGTGTTGCTTAAATTAATATATTCATCATAAAAAATAGTTTTAAATCTTTTGAATAAGCAAGAGTTTACATATTTACTATCTAATCCGGGTAATATAACGGGACACCAAACCGGTGCTGTAAACACTATTATTGAAGCATATCCTTATTTTCAATCGGCACGAGCTTTGTATTTAAAAGGATTAAAAAATCAAGAAAGCTTCAAATACAATCAAGAACTCAAAAAAACGGCTGCTTACACGGCTGATAGGAGCATCTTATTCGATTTTATAACTTCTGAGGTGTTTATTCAAAACGAAATATCGCAAGTCATCAAACAAAATGATGAATATTTGAAAACCATTGACGTATCAATGGAAGATATTTCTGTGAATAAACGGGTGACGATTGATGATAGATTGAAACAGCAAATTACTGATACTACTGGCGTTTTAGACCCTACATTATTTGAACCTAAAGAAGAACGTATTAAAAAGGTTGTTCCTTTTACTCTGGATACTTCTGACGCTTTTGAAGAAGTGACAACAGACAAAATTGAGACTAAAGATATGTCGCCAAGCGATATTTTAAAGCTTGGAAAACCTTTGGAGTTTGATAAACGCGAATCACATTCGTTTACAGAATGGCTTAAACTAACTCGATTTCATCCTATAAAAAGGGGCCGACCGGGCGGAAGAACAGCGCGAACAGTACCAGCAGCAGCGCCCAGTACATCCCCGAGAACGCGG
>NCDW01000210.1 GCA_002280395.1 Flavobacteriales bacterium 32-35-8 | reverse complement strand
GTTATCCGCACTATTTATAGTGCTAATTGGAAGTAACGCTTCGGCCCAGGGGATGCCTGTGTATGACAACACAAACTTTATCTCTTTTGTAAAATCATTGTTGGAATCCGGTAAACAGACCGCCAATTTAATGAAGACGGTAAAATTCCTTAAAACGCAAAAGGAAAATATCGATAAGGTCAACGATGTCATCAAACAACTTAAAGCGGTCAGGGAATTGGCAAGAAATAACCAACGCTTGTATGATGTGGTTCAAGATGATTTACGGGAAATACTCAATTCCCCTTTTATCAAACCAGATGAAGTAACTCGTATTTCAGGTTCTTTTGATGCCATCCTTGAAAATTCTATGGCAGGTATGGAATATATCGACCAAATCCTGTCCAGCGACAATATGAAGATGACCGATGCCGAACGAGCCGAAGTACTCAAAGAAAAGGAATTGGAATCCAAGGAAATGGTAGCGGAAATTGAGGCGAAAACCAGACGCTATCGGGAGATTATTCAATTTCGGGAAATGCAGCACAAAATCAATAATCGAGAAACCAATTACTAATGTCAGGTATTTTTTTAGGCATAGGGTTAGAATATGTGGACACTATTTTTCAAACGATAAAAAATAGTGATTTCTCGCAATACACTATTGCGGGGATGAAGACCCTTGCCATATTGTTCTTTCTCATCAACATCCTAAAAAAATACAATGAAGGCGTTGCCAACAATGAGGGCTACACTTGGGGATTAACACCTGCGGAGTTGGCCAAAAACTTTGCAATAATAATTTTAGTGATTTTTTCCACACAGGTATTGGGTGTTTTCGACACTATTTTGGTGGCCATTGAAAACCAATATCGGGACACGGCACCCGCACTTCTTCCGTTGCAGATGCAAGATATTGACATCGAACAGGATGTAAGTGCTTGGGATGCCGCCACTAAAGCAATGGCAATGCTCTACGAAGCACTGGTTACACCTTTATATGGTTTAAAGATACTATCCTTTATTGTCGGAATATTTCTGTGGCTTTTGGATTTGTTTATCTACCCATTATTCCTTGCAGAGCGATTCTTTTTGCTGGGCATAATGCAAGCCTTTTTCCCTTTGGTCATCAGCTTGGCGGTTTTTGAAAAATTCAGGTCGTTGGCCTACAACTTTTTCAAACTTTACGCTGGTGTATATATGTTAGTGCCTGCCTTCTTTCTGGTCAATATTTTCGTGAATAATCTTTATACCGAAATCAACACCAATTTCTGGAGCGATTTATTTGGTACAGATTGGGGCAGTAATTTTTTCGCACCGCTTTTACAATTAGGGTCTATTGGATTTATTGTGCTGCTGAAATTCAAACTGTACAAACGGGCGACTTCGTTCACTTTCAGGCTCTTTACAGGCTGATAAAGCATAAATCAATAATTAAATGAAAACACCATATAAAAACATTTATAACATCTTAAAACTCAATCGCTTTATCGTATTAACGGTTGTTATCGGAGCAGTACTCACGTGCATCATTTCCGTTTTGATGGTCATAAAACTACATAAAGAAACGGTTAACAATGCCTTTGTGGTAAATACGGATGGAAGCGTTATTCCGCTCAAACTGGTATCTCAACAGGAGAATTTAAAAGTTGAAGTCTTGGCACAATTGGAATTATTCCATACCTATTTCTATAACATAGATGCCAGCAATTATGAAAAGAATTTGGAAAAAGCCCTCTGGTTGGGCAATAGTTCAGTAGATGCTTTGTACCGACAGAAAAAAGCCGATGGTGTTTATAACCGTTTGTTGCAATATTCGCTGGTTCAAAAAGTATTGAATATCGAATCCAAAGTTGATATTCAAAACGAGCCCTACAAATTTGAAACGAAAACCATTTTTGAAATCAACCGAGGGTCGGTAACCGACACTTATGAATTGACCACAACAGGAAATTTGATTCACGTTGACAGGAACTTTCCTAATAATACCCACGGATTGTTGATTACCAACTTTTTTGAAAACACATTACGAAAATTAGAAAATTATGAAAGCCCATAAAGGATATTAAAAAACAGATACAATGAAAGTAGAAAAAAATAAAATAGTCTTTTCCATCGTGCTGGTATGCATACTGCTTTTTATAGGTGGTTATGCAATGTTAGTATTAGGAGAAGACGAAGAACCGACCATAGAGAACAATCAAATTCCCGTACCGAAACTGGAAGACGACCAAAAGGAATACGATTCCAAATTGGATGCCTTAAACGATTTAAAGGAAGTGAGGGAGACCAATGCACCAAGTATTTATGATGAACGGCTGTTGGATTCCACAGGCGTGTATGACCCTGATTTATTGGACAAGAAAAAAATGCAGATGGTAGATAGCATCTACCAGCAAGGACAGATTCGATATTCAGATAGAACGTTTGAAAATATCAATCCCAGATACAAACCATCAAAACCATCTATTAAGAAGGAAAAAGACACAACGGATGCCATTGTAGAAAAAGAAACGAATGTCGAAGCCAAAGAACGTGCTTTGGAGCATCAACTCTTTTTTGCCTCGCATCCCATTGAAAATGATGATTTGAACTCAAAGAACACCGATGAATTTATATATGTTCGGGTTGATGGCACACAGACGGTTAAAACTAATTATCGTTTACAAATGCGGTTGCTAAAGGACGCTACCGTTTACGGACAACGCTATTCCAAAAACACGCCCATTTACGGATTTGTCGATTTTAAACCCAATCGCACAATCATAGACATTGAGAACATCAATCATCAGCCAGTAAAATTGAAAGCCTATGACTTTCAAGATGGTAGCGAAGGCATTTATATCGAAAACAGTTTTAGAGCCGAAGTTACCAATGAAATCGTTGGAGATATGGTGGACGACATCAACATTACCGGTGTTCCACAAGTAAGCGGTTTCAAGAAAATTTTCCAACGCAACCATAAAAACGTAAAGGTTACAATAACCGACAATTACAAACTCATTTTAAGGCTTCCTAAAACCAAATATCAAGGTAAGCCAATAATGGGCAATTACTAAACTTATTATTATGAAGACATATGTCACATTACTACTATTTATTTGTACAATGTCAATAGTTGCACAACAACCCCTCGATACCATTTATGCCAACGACAAGAAAAATGTCGCCCTATTTTTTCCCAATCCAATACGACAGGGAATTACCGGAGCTTCCCATTTTGTATTCACCTATAATCGTGAAAAAGAGCAGTATTTTGGATTGTTACAGGCGAAGCCTGGAACTGAAAGCAACCTTTTGACCGTTACAAGTGATGGTAGCGTTTATTCTTATATTCTGAAGTATTCTGAAAAACTTCCAGAACTGAATTATTTTATCAACGAAAATGAAAGCATTGGTAGCGAGCTTCCAATAAAGATTAAGCAGAAGCCCGAAGTTAAAGCGTTGAACGAATACACAAATAGAATAACCCATTTTCAAAAATTCAGCGAGTATTTATTAAAATCCAACTTTGAGAGTATTGAAACCAAACGCAAAAAAGGCATCAAAGTACAATTGCAAAAAATGGCATACGATGCTTCTGAAGTGTATTTGGTCATTGAAGTTAAAAACAAGTCCGGAATCGATTTTGAAATCGACTATCTCAACGTATATAGAACCAACGGAAACAAAAAACGTAAAGCCTCTTATCAAAGATTGCAGCAAGAAGTGATATACAAACACAAAATGCCATATTCCATTACTGATGGAGAAAGTCAATGCTTTGTGTATGTAGTTCCAAAGTTTGTTTTAGGAGACAACGAAAAGTTAATGCTGGAGCTGAAGGAGCTAAAAGGGAGCAGGAAAATGATTTTGGAAACCAAAATTTAAGAGGTGTTTATCACCTCTTTTTTTATGATTAAAAAAGTACCTTTGTTATAAATATAACAAATCTATTGACAACTAAAATTAGAATGAATAACGAACAAACCGCAATACGAACAACTTATTTCAGCATAATTGGGAATACTGCTTTAGCCTTAATTAAAGGACTTGCGGGATTTTTTGGAAATTCTTATGCTTTAATTGCAGATGCGATTGAATCGACAACGGATATTTTTGCTTCATTTTTAGTTTTATTAGGTTTTAAATATGCAAAACGACCAGCGGACGAAAATCATCCCTATGGACACGGTAAAATTGAGCCATTAATTACCTTTGGAGTTGTTACATTCCTTGTTGTTTCTGCCACAATAATCGCCTATGAAAGTATTCAAAACATTCAAACACCTCATAAAATCCCGAAATCTTGGACTTTGATTGTGCTAGGTCTAATAATAGCTTGGAAAGAAATCTCATTTCAAATTGTAATTAAAAAAAGTAAACAAACAAATAGTTCATCATTAAAAGCAGATGCTTGGCATCATAGAAGTGATGCCGTAACTTCGGTAATGGCCTTTATCGGTATTTCGATAGCAATCATATATGGAAAAGGTTATGAAACAGCAGATGATTGGGCTGCATTATTCGCTTCAGCGTTTATTTTATATAATAGTTATTTAATATTACGTCCAGCTTTAGGAGAAGTTATGGACGAACAACTTTATGACGAACTGATAATTGAAATTAGAGAAAAATCAACAGAAGTTCAAGGTGTTTTAGGAACAGAGAAATGTTTTATTAGAAAATCCGGAAT